>CAJWZY010000083.1 GCA_913050545.1 uncultured bacterium
TGGAAGCACTCGTTGGCCGTAAGCAGGCCAACCCGGTGGTATTGCGCTACGGATTTTCGCTGCTGCTGCTAATGAATAAGCTGCGCACCGACCGCCAGATGATGGACGTGTTAGGTCAAAAGCTGACCCATGTACAAGGTCAAGCAGAACACTTTGGCACTACCCACGAAAACGTCATTGCCAGCCTCGGTGAAACCTACCAAGAAACCATCTCAACGTTTAAAACGCGCATTGTGGTGCAGGGCGACCCCTCGCTACTGCAAACCCGCATGATGCCCGAACGGGTACGCGCCTGTTTAATGGCCGGCATTCGCTTTGCGCTGCTGTGGCATCAGCAGGGCGGCCGCCGCTGGAAAGAAGGAAGGCGCCCAGAAAGACAGCTCGCCCAATCAGCGATCCAGGCTGAATCGCAGCGCCAGTTCCTCTAAAGAATCACAGGCCGAAATATCTCCGGAAGCTGGCGCAGAAGGAGAGCCTGAGGGTGTCGAACTCAGCGAGTCTCCCGAGAAAGACGCTGAAGATGCACGCGTCATCCACAACCAAGGTAAGGAGCTGAAAAAGGCCCAGCGCAGACAGCAACCCAGCGAGAAACGAAGGATCGCCACCCAGGACGGCAAATCTCGCTCTGCGGACAACTCTCCATCCGCAGGACTTCGGAGTGAGCTGAAAAAACTCGACTCCCTGGAACAGCCAGTGAAAGAGAAGAAGGTTGCCAAGTTTTCAGCTGAGTCGGCCCTGGCTGAAGAGGCCTCAACAGAGCGCCCCCTGCTTAGACAGCTTTCACAGAGCTCCCGGAAAGCCCCCCGGGACGGCGACCGGTACCAGCGAGACACCTGGGCCTACAACCTCAACATAGCTCAAACCAAAAACGGCTACAGCTCCCTTGGAAAAGGAACCAGGCGCAGCCAACAGCAAGGCTCAGGTCAACAGGCTCAACTCTCAGCAGGTGGCCCTGTTGAGATTAACGAGAAAGCCCTGAACTCCTATGCCTGGTATCGCGAGATGGACCCGAACCTGAGCTATGAACAGTTCAGCGGCCGCGCCCTTATTGTCCCGGCGCCGGCGCTGGGAGATGAAGGGCTGGGAGAAAAAGGTTTTCGCAACAAATACGGGGTCAACCCTTTCGTCGCCACCAACCGTGATCACCTCTCCACCTTCGGCATGGATGTCGACAATGCATCCTGGGGGCGAACCGTCGAGACGATCCGGGACAGGGGGCTTCCACCTCCGGAAACTGTCAGGGTGGAGGAATTCGTCAACAATTTCCCGGACCCCAGGCCCGGCAACCCCGGCAGCGTCTTCACCGTATATACAGAAGGTGGCCCTTCACCTTTTGGCGACCACGACCTTGAGCTGATCCAGCTGACCGTCAAGAGCAGGGAGCTCGCCCGGGGCGAGAGGAGAGACGCCAACCTCACCTTCGCGATCGACACCTCGGGCTCCATGGCTGATAACGGAAAGCTCCAGCTGCTCAAGAGCAGTATCCGAACACTGGTTTCAAATCTCGAGCCCAATGACCGGGTTGCCATCGTTGCCTTTTCCACCAACGCCTACGTGGTCCTCCCCCATACATCTGTGCGGCAGAAAAGCGAGATTGAGGCGGCCATCGCCAGCCTCTATGCAAACGGCGGAACCAATGTAGAGGCAGGGATAGACCTGGCCTACCGGCTCGCAGCCGAAAGCAGCAATCGCCGGGCAGCAAACCGGGTCATCCTTTGTTCCGATGGAGTCGCAAACCTCGGCGCCAGGGGGCCGGAGGCCGTCCTCCAGAGAATACGACGTTACGCCCGGGACAACCTGGTCGCCCTCTTCACCTACGCCTTTGGCACCGGCGGAAGGCAGGCCGTTCGCGGAGACAGGATGCTCCAGCGCCTGGCGGATGAAGGCGATGGGCGGTACCAGTACGTAGCCCCCGCCAGCACCTCCCACAGCATCTTCAGCCTCCCCGACCAGCTCCAGATCCTCGCCAGCGATGCCAAGATCCAGGTTGATTTCAACCCGGATGTCGTCAGCCACTACAGGCTCCTCGGCTATGAAAAACGGGATATCGCCGACAAGGATTTCCGCAACGACAAGGTCGATGCAGGAGAGGTCGGGCCGGGGGCTACGGTTACGGCTCTCTACGAGATCAAGCGATCAAGGCCTGTGGGCAGCCTCGGGCGGATCCGCCTGCGCTACCTTGACACCCTTAGCGGACGGGTTGAAGAAACCGACTTCGACCTGCCGCCGGGCATCCTTGCCGAGAAGCTCACCAACACAACCGAACGATTCCGCCTGATCGCCTCGGTTGCTGAATTCGCCGAGCTTCTTCGGGGGAGCTATTACGCACGCAACGGATCCTATGGCGCCATCCTCGAGGTCATGAGCAGGTTCTCCCCCGCGGCCCGGAACCGCCGGGATTTCGCAGAAATCTACCGAATCGTAGGAAAAGCCCAGGGACTCTGCGCGGTGAGAACCCTGCAAAACATTAAAGAGTAAACAAACCAGGCCAGGCATAAAAACCACCGGCCACCTTCTTTTCAGTTCGAATCAGAAAATGAACCAAATGAATACGAAATGGAGAAATCTCATGTCGCGTATCTGCCCGATGCTGATAGCGCTCCTGCTCCTTGCTGGCAATGTGCTTGCGCAGGTCAACCCTCCCCCGGAAATCGGCACGACCGCGGAGGCTGAAAAGCCGCCCGTGGTGGTCAGGGAGAAAACCGTCTACGTTCCCTACAATAAGCTCAAAGACGTATTCGAAAAGGAAGGGCGAGGGATCTTCCTTCCCTACGAAGAATTCCTGAAGCTCTGGCGGGCAGCCAACCCCGGCCCCGACCCCGTCAAGCCAGATACCCCGCCAGCTGCGGCGGTCATCCAGTCAAGCCCCTACAAGGGGAAGGTTGTTGGTGACCTGGCTCATTTCGAGGTGAGCTACCACGTGGAAGCCCTGAAGAAAGGCTGGAGCCTTATCAAGCTGCCCCTTTCGGGAGTAGCCGTTGAAGCGGTTGACCTTGGCGATTCAAAGGCGCTCTTTTCGGCCCGGGAAAAAGACTATGGCCTGCTCCTTCCCGACAAAGGCATCTACGACATCAAGCTCAAGTTTTCTGTAAAGGTACAGAGCTCACCCGGCAAAAAAAGCCTGTCTTTCGGTCTTCCTCCAGTCGGAATCGCCAGCCTCGAGCTCGAAATCCCCGAAACAGATGCCAGGGTGGAGGTCGACCCGAAGACAGCCGCCACCCGGGTCGAGGAGGCGGCAGATAAAACCAGGCTCGTCACCTTCGTCGGTAATTCAAAACGGGTCTCGATCTCCTGGATGCCCCCGGCCGGGCTTGCAACTGAAGATGCCGCGGTCCTCATCGCAAGCCAGTACGTCCGCGCATTTCTCGGCGAAAGAATTCTCAGCATCGAGAGCACCATCCAGTACGAGCTTGCCCGTGGACAGGTCCCCGGCTTCAAGCTGACCGTGCCGACCGCTGACAACACCAGGCTCCTGTACGTCAAGGGTGAGAACCTTCGACGCTGGGATCTCGAGGGAAACACCCTCAGCGTGGACCTGCACTCTCCGATCACGAAGACCTACTCCCTGTCACTCGGTTTTGAGCGCATCCTGCCGGAAACCCCCGAGGCCATCACTGTGCCCATCCCTAAAATGGACGGGGTCCTGCGCGAATCCGGATGGCTGGCCCTTGCCCACGACCCGGCACTCAAGGTCAACATTTCAAACTCAGAAGGCTACAGCCAGCTCGACCCCGACGAGGTTCCGAAGAACATCGCAGCCGATCTGCGAGTCGGCTTCCAGTACCTCGCCCCCCCTGCCCCCCTTGGGCTGGCGGTCAGGAAGATAGAGCCTGTCATTCATTCAGACACCACCTCCGTAGTTACACTCGATCGCGAAAGGGACACCTGGGTAGGTGTCGTAAAATACCGGGTCAAGAAGGCCGGGGTCTTTTCGGTCGAGCTGGTCGTCCCGGAACGCTGGACAGTAGAAGAGATCGGCAATCCAGCAGATGTCGAGGACTTCCAGGTCTCTGAGCCGGAAGACGGCAACCGCACCATCACCGTCAATCTCCGTATTCGCCAGCTTGGCGAGTTCAAGCTCCCCTTCAAGCTCACCTCTGAAGGGTCCATCGGCAAACAGGGCATCACGCTGAATCCGCTGCTTGTCTCTGGAACCCAGCAGGACATGGGGCTCTTTGGCGTCGCCGCCCCCCGCTCCATCGACATCAAGACCATCCAGACTACAGGCCTGTCCTCGGTAGAGCAGCAGGAGCTTGTCAGCGCCGGGATCATGAGCCAGGTGAGCGCCGAGGCCGGCGAACCCCTGGCCTACCGGTACTCAAAAAACACGGCAACCGCCCGCGCCGAAATCGAGCTGGAGCTCAAAGAGAAACAGGAAGAGATCAACGTGATCTCCCAGCACCTGGTCTCCGTTGACGAATCCGGCCGAATCAAGCTGACCCATTACCTCGACTACGTGATTCTCTACAAGGAGCGCGACACGCTTGAGTTCAGCGCCCCAAGCTCCCTTGACAAGGAATTGAGGGTCAATGGCGAGGGCATTGCAGAGACGCCCACCCCGGAAGCACAGGGAGACGGCCTTTCACGCTGGACCGTCAAGCTCCAGAGCCCGGTAGAAGGCACCGTAACCCTGACCATCACCCACGAGATCCCCCCTGAAGACCTCGAGAGCGGCACAGCCACCGAGATCCCCATTCCGCTGGCCTATCCCAGGCGCAACTTCAAAACCCGTTCCGGCTTCGTGGCAATAACCAAGGTTGGCAACCTGGAGGTCGAGCCCAGCTCATCGGACCTTGAAATCATAGATGCCAGCCGCCTGGACCCCAGAATCGGAAGACGGGGACAGGTAATTACCGCCTACGCCTACACCACCAAGGATCCCGCTCTGAAGCTGAAGCTCACTCGCTATAACCCGGTAGCCCTTGCCGAGACAGCCATCAAGCTTCACCACATCAAGGCGGTACTCGACCAGGACCCCTGTAAGGTCCACGCCATCGCCACCCTGCTGGTACAGAACTCCGGGGCCCAGTACCTTGAAATCAGCAGGCCAGAAGGCGCCACCCTCCGCAACGTCTACGTAAACGGAAGCCCGGCCACCACGAAACAGCGAAAGGACGGGAAGACAGAGCTGATCTCCATCCCTCGCTCCAGCGGACGCAAGGCCTTCCCCGTGGTCATCGATTATGACCACGCCCTGTCGGACTCCGCCATGGGAAGCATCGGAAGCCTTGACCTCGAGACCATCCGGATCGTTGACAGCGAAAAGAAGCCGGTACCTGTCCAGAAAATCGAGCTGGAGTTATGGGTGCCCGAAGAGTTCGTCTATCTCTCCTGGTCAGGAAACCTCAAAAGAAACATCGGCCATCCAACAGCCATGTCGAAGCTCAACAAGCTTCTGAGGTCCCCCTTTGCGCTCGCCGAAAGCGATGCGCCTCACCCTGAACCGCCAGGAGGCGGCCTTGGTTCGCGCGAGGCCTTCCTCCGCGAGACAAAAGGGAACGCGCTCTACACCTTCTCCAGCATGGCGCCCATCGGCGACCTCGACTTCTCCTGGACAACCCCTTCTATCTTTGTCTTTTCTGAGATTCTCCTCTTCATCATTGTCCTGGTCGGGGGAACGATCCTCATCAGGCGGATGGACCTTAACCGCAACTGGGCAAGCTTCAACTTCACCTGGATACCGGGGCTTCCAGCCTGGTTTATAGAAGGCCCGCTGGCCGGGCCATTCGCCGCGGCCTGCATGGCCGGGTTGCTCCTGATGACCGCTACGGCAATTTCCCTTCTCAGGAGTTCCTATGGACAGTGGCGGCTCGAACGACTCGCCCTGGCACCGGACCCATTCCTGGAAGATGCCCCTGAGGTGGCCACTGAAGAAAAAGCCAAGCCAAAGAAGAGCACCCGGAAAACGAAAAAGAAATCAAAGAAAACCAGCAGCAGGAAAAAGGACAGCTGAAATGAAGCACCTGACACCTTTTATCCTATTGCTTTCAGGTTTGCTGTCTCTCCAGGCGACGGCTTCGGCGCAGGAAGATGGAAAGCCGGTTCATGTTCGAGAAATCTATGTTCCACATGAAGAATTCCTGGAACGCGCCGACAGCGATCCTGATGGAGTCATCATGGGTCTCGACGAATACCGCAACCTGGTACTCAAGGGCATCGTCGAAGCCCGCAAACAGCCCACACCCGACCTGCCGCCTCTCGATGCCGTGGTTGTCCAGGCGGAACACACCGGAAAGCTGGTCCAGAAAACAGCCCGCTTTACCTCCAGGCTTGAGGTCCGCGTCACGAGGAACGAATGGGTTCGATGCCCTCTCGATCCACTTCCCCCGGCTCTCGGGTCCGTACTTGTCGATGGGAAGCCCGGCTGGGTAGTGGTTTCCTCTCCTGTTGCTAAACAGAAAAAAGCTGCGGCGCCAGTAGCCTTCCTGCTCTTGAAGGGCAAGGGGATTCACCAGGTGGACCTCAGCTTCTCCCTTCCGGCAAAGGAAACCGAGGACCGCTGGAACCTCAAGGGAGTCCTTCCTCGCGCTGAATCCGCCCGCGTAACCCTGGATGTACCCGGGCAGGCAGAGGCGACCGCAACGCCACCACACCTTCAGACCACAAGCCTCCCTGGAGACAAGGGCAGCCGGCTCACCCTCTCCCTCGGCTCCGCAGCGGGTTTCAGCATCGACTGGCGCCTTAAGCGGGCGCTCGGTGAGAGTGACTCAATGCTCTCGGCCCTCAACAGCATGACAGTCATCCCGCGCCTCGATGACCCCCTGTTTTCATGGGCAAGCCAGGTCACGATCCTGCGAAGAAAAACCGACATCCTTGATTTTTCTGAGCCTGCAGGAGCAAGGGTAGTGACGGTTAAGGGGAAATCTGTCCACTCCTGGCAGCGAGTCGAAGACGGAATCCGGGTTCTGCTCAACGAGCCCACCATGGGAAAGGTACTGCTCCAGTTCAATGGGATCCTCACAGGAAAGGATCCCGGCGAAGCCGGCAACCGGGCCATGACCTATACAATAGGACCCGGGCAGCTCATGTCGGCCTACTCTAACAGCGGCTACCTGGCCGTCTGCTCAACTAAGCCTGAACGGCTCGAGCTCAAGCCTTCCCCCGAAGCCACAGAGGTCTCTCTTTCTGAAGGAGCATTCCCCGTATTCGGCCCGCCGGATAAGCGCTGTTTTTCCTATACCGATGAAAACATGCGCCTGGTGCTGACCACCAGGGGGCAAGCGAGGAAATTCGAGAGCCGTTCAGCCGGCCTGATCAGGGTTCTTGAGGGAGGGGTGTCACTCGATGCCATCTACCAGGTGGATATAACCCATGGCAGCGAATACCGCTTCAGCCTGTCCCTGCCTTCGCCCTGGAAAATCACCCAGCTTGAGGCGCTGCAGAAAGCAAAAGGCGCCCCGCGCCCGGGGCTGTCCTGGGAGCTCGGGGGAGCAGCCGGCAACCGGACCATAGAGATCGAGCTGCGCAAGGCCGTCGACACAGGATCCCCACTGATCCTCAGCCTCCGCCTTGACCACGAGGACTTCACCCCTGACATCAACTGGCCCCAGCGGGAGCTCGAGCTGGCAATCCCTCGCTTCAAGGATGCCGACAAATCAAGCGCCGAGGTCGGGGTCAGGATCCCCGACTCGATGTACGCCATTGTCCCCGATCTCGATGGATGGGAGACCATGAACGCGGAGGCCCTGCAAAAATCCCGCTTCACCGATTTCGCAGAAGAAAACTCCGACCTCGTTGCGGGGCTCCGGTCAACGACCGACCAGGGATTCAGCGCTATCCGGGTCACCCTCAACCATCGCAAGCCTATCGGCGAATTCCAGGCCCTGACTCACCTGCTGGCACTCGAGGGGAGAATACGGGTTCGCAACGACCTGCGCCTGGCAATCGTAGACCGGGCCATCGATGAGTTGCGCCTGCGGCTGCCTGTCGGAATCGATGTGCAGATCCCCGTTCGCGGCAAAGGGATCAAGGAGGTCTCACCCGAAGGAGAAGATGGCCCCACCAGCACCAGGGTCATCCGTTACGCAAAACCATGGACAGGAACCCGCGAAATTCGCCTTGAGTACGAGGTCACGGCCGAGGAGCTGCAGAAGTCAGGGATCGGAATGCGAATACCATGGGTTGAAGTTTCAGAGAGACCGGGCGACCCTCTCGCGGCCCAGTTTGCCGGCGAACACGGCATCGTGTTCCAGAGCCTCGGCGCTGTAAAAATAGAGGTCGACCGGGGC
>CAJWZY010000084.1 GCA_913050545.1 uncultured bacterium
GCCTTCAAGGGAGGCGCCTTCCTCCTTACAGGCGGAGAACCTGCGGTCATAGCCCTCAATAAAAACCGGTTCATCGGCAATACCGCAAAAACAGCCGGAGCCCTCCTGGCCGAAGGCCCCTGCAGGATCAGCTCCACCCGTGACCTCTTTGCAGGCAATATCGGCGGCGCCATCTCGCTGAGAGCTGGAGCCGGCGCAGAAATCAACCATGCCACCATCGTCGATAACCGGATGGGAAAAGGAGCCCTCGAGACGGATGCATCCTCCTCTCTTGCCGTCTCCCATTCCATCCTCTGGGGCAACCGCCCTCTCGAGCTGGCAGGAGAGTTCTCCTGGTCGCTGGTGGAGACAGAGGCACTGGCCGGCGGCACCAACCTGCGGGCACCTCCTCTCTTTCGCCCACCTTATTCAGAATGGGAAAGATGCGGCGGGCCGGAAGATCTTTGCGTCCCGATCCTGCGGCCCGATGCTGAATCTCTGGAGCCAGCCAATGCCGGCCTCTATCGCCGCTACAAGCCCGGGATCCTCGAACTCTTTGCCGATTCCCCCGCTGTCGATGCCGGCAACCCGGCCAGCCCGGTGGACGAGGATGGAACCCGGGCCGACCTCGGAGCCGTGGCGAAACTGAAATCGAGGCGGCTGTTTATCAGGGGCGACCTGGATGGAAATGGAATGGTCGACGTCAACGATGCCCAGGCGATCTTCACCCTGGTGGAAAACAAGCTGCGCATCGCCTGCATGGAGAGCGCCGATGTCGATGGGAACGGAATTATCGAGCGGCAAGACGGTGTCAGGTTGATGAACTTCCTCATGACGGGGCAAAATCCTCCAGCACCACCGTGGCCTGTTTGCGGTCCCACCCCGAAGACTGCCAGCCCTCTCGGCTGCTTCGAAAACCGCTGTAAACCCTGAAGTTCTCCCCCGTACATACCGCAGCCTCTTCCCTAAATATCAGCGGAGTAATTGTTTGCGTAAAGAGTCGGTTTTCTTCCGCAAAACCCGGGAATTAGCGCACGGTTTTGCTGCTTGCCGTCGTCTTTGTGTGTAGGTAGTATTAATTCTCATTCTGACGCAGGTTAACCCTTTGCTTTACGGCTGCTTGCGTTCTTTTGAGGCCACTTATTCAGTGGCTGGAACACCAGGCTTTGCCGTAATCACCGGAGATTTTATTTAATGAAAATGTCCTTCAAACTTCTTCTTTGCGCTCTTTTCTGCTGCGGGCTGATGTCCCTCTGCGTTGCTGCTTCAGCACAGAGCGTCGGCTCCGCCGGCACCAAGGAAAACCTCGACCTGCCGGTGGATGCCGGTGGCGAAAACATCACCGAAGAAGAAGATGCTCCTGAAGTAGTCATCTTCTACGGCCAGCAGCTCGAAGGTGACGGTTTCTTCTACTGCGTAGACCGCTCCGGCAGCATGCAGGACCGCGGCGAACTCGCCCGCGCCAAGCAGGAGATCTCCAGGAATATCCAGGAGTTCTCGGACAGGACTGAATTCGGCGTCGTATTCTTCGATTCCCAGGTGATCCAGCATCCGAATACCGGGCGTCCGATCGAGGCCAGCCCAGGTATGAAATCAGCCGCGCTCAGTTGGATCAGTGCCGTCGGCGGAGGCAGTGGAAGCTGCTGCCAGCGGGGACTCCTTGCGGCCCTGCGGTTTGCCAACCTTGCCTCCTCCCAGAGAAAGGTCGTCTGCTACGTCGGTGACGGTGGCGGAACCGGTCCCTGCGGAGGAACAGGCGGCGAATCCGGCTACCTCAACCAGACCCTCCAGGTGGTACAGCAGCAGAACTACCAGCGCGTCACGATCAATACCATCGGTGTCATGATGGGTGGCCGCACCACGCAGGAAACGTTCCTCAGGAACCTTTCCCGTGCAAACGGTGGTACCTACAAGCGCATCAACTGATCCGCTGAAACAGAATTGAACTGAAAACGGGAACCCCTGAACCGGGTTCCCGTTTTTTCATCCCCTCACCTGCGCACGGCAAGATCAGACGGAGCAGCCGGGATCGTCTCCCGCCTCAGGATGAGAACGTGCGTGCAGGGGAGCCAGCAGGAGGAGCAGGGACGCCACCAGGAGCAGGGAGCAGTGCTCGAGCCCTGGAAGGCCACCCATCCAGGGGAAGCGGGAACGGAGCGAATACCATAGAAGAGCCAGCGCCAGGCAACAGGCCACCAGGGAGGAGCGTCGCAAGCGGGTAGAGCAGCTCTCCCTTCCGGCCTCGTAGCTGATCATGCACAGGGGAAGCAGGAGGACACCGGCACCCTGGCTGTCAAATGGAGCTGCCAGCAAGCCCAGGAAGCAGAGTACGGCCATCTCCCTGGGCTGCAAGGCCTTCGATGGCCCGGAGGATAAACGCCTGGCGCAAGAGAGAACCGCCACTGCCAGGGAGACCACCAGGGCACTGAAAACGGCCCAGCTGGTCTCCGCTCCCGCAACCCCTCCCAGCAGGGAGAACACCTGCTGCTTCAAGGTCCAGCTTTCGACGCCATGGACTTCCACCAGCGGCTGCAGCCCGAAATAAATTGCCGCCGCCAGAAGCCCGAAGCCGGCAACCAGGTTCACTGTCCTGCCCTGCCGCCTGCGAAGTGCAATTCGAGAAAGCCAGATCCACAGGGGAAATACGATCAGCTGGAACCGGCAGGCTGCCGCCAGGGCGAAGACCACCGCTGAGGGGCCTGCGTGCCCCCTGCGGTCAAGCAGCAGGGCCACTCCAACAGCCAGCAGTGCGATACATTCGATGCCCGGGATCGGTGCTGTAAGATCCCCCAGCACAACAGGGAACACCGCCAGGGCACCCAGTAAACGCCCCTCGGAGGAAACAGGCAGCCCGACAACCTGGTCGGTAAGGCGCAGGAAACAGGCCAGGCTGCCAATCCCCGCCACCTTCAGGAGCAGGCGCCAGATGCCGGTTACACCGCCCCAGCAGTCCACACAGCCATCTACCAGTGGACCGGCAAAAAGCAGAGCCGCTGCAAGGAGAAGGAGAACCAGTGTATAGAAGTAAACAACCCGGCGTCTTTGCATGAGCTTCAATACAACATGAGATAAACAAGGACTCCCGTCACCGATACGTACATCCAGACCGGGAACGTCCGGCGGCCCCACCAGCGGTGTTTTTCCCAGCGCTGCTTACAGGCCAGGTAGAGGGTTCTCAGAACCATCGGCACCACGGCCACCGCGAGGATGATGTGGCTGATGAGAATCGCGAAATAGACCGTTTGCAGCAACCCCTCTCCCTCATATTTCTTGTGCAGGACAATGACGAAGTGATAGTACAGGTAGCAACCGAGAAAAATGCTGGAAACGACGAAAGCGGAAACCATCAGCCGTGCATGAACTTTCTTATTCCCCCTGCGAATCGCAACATAGCCGGCAAGCAGCAGGGTGCCGCTGAGCGCATTCAGGCAGGCGTTGATAAGTGGAAAATCACTGAGTTCCATATCAGGGCCCGGCATCCCCGACCAGGCCCCTGGCCGCCTCGAGGAGCTTGCCAAGATCACCGGCAACAGCACTTGGGCGGTAAGAGCCACGGGGGCGGCCCTCTGAATCAACCAATACAAACCTGTCGCTGTGCGTCACCCCTGGAGACCCAGCCGCGGTGAGGCCGCCTCCCGCAGAGAGCCCGAAGCCGGCTTCGCACAGGCTGGCGATCTCCTGGCGCTCACCCCTTAGAAAACTCCAGCAACTGGAATCAATACCCTGCCGGCTGGAGTATTCAGCCAGCCGCCCCTGGGTATCAGTGCCCGGATCGAGCGAGAAAGAAACCAGCCGCAGCTTCCCATTGAGGGCACTGTCATTGCGTATGGTCTTCTGGATTTTGAGCAGCTCAGCCGCCATTGCAGGACAGGCGTTGGTACAGCTGGTAAACATGAAGGTCCCGACCCAGACCTTGCCACGGAGGGAATCGAGGCTGACTTTTTTGCCTTCCTGGCTGGTAAACTCAAAGGCTGGGAGCCGGGGAGGAGAATGTGGATTCCAGGTGGCCCCATAAGCCACCATTGCAACAATCCCGGTGGCCAGCAGAGCCCAGCTGAGCCACCCCAGGACGCCCTCTGGCGGCTTTTCAGGCTTCCGGGCGGTATCCGCGGTGTCTGTTGTCATCTTCGTTCCAGGTCCATTGCGGGGGTTCTCAGAGGATATAGAGGATAACGAAGAAAAAGATCCATACCAGCACAACCATCAACCAGTAATAGAGCGCAAGGTCGACACCGATTCTTCGGCCCGGCCGGTATTTTCCGCCGATTGCTCGACAGCTGACATAGCTCAGCAGCAGGACTCCACCGGCAACGTGCAAAGCATGCAGCCCGGCCATGGTGTAAAAAACTGTCCCGAAGATATTATTCAGAGCCAGTCCTTCCTCAAGCAACCTGGAAAATTCGAGATACTGGACTGCGGCAAAGACAGCTCCGCATAAAAGAGTCAGGCAAAGCCAGCAAACAAGACCCAGGCGCCCCTCCCTCCTGACGGCTCTTGAGCCCAGCAGCATAAAAAACCCACTGAGGACCAGGACCCCTGTATTCACCAGCGGAATACCCAGCGCTGTTTCTGCGAAAAGCGGTGGCTTCCAATTCTCGGCGGAAAAACGAAGGACAATGTACATTCCCACCAGCGCACCGAAGAACATGAGCTCTGCGACCAGCAGGAGCACTATGGCAAAACGAGCGTTTTCAGCCTCGGCTATCTCTTCCGGAGCTAGGTTTTCTGACACCGCGGGCTCGCTTGCCATATTTCAGCCTCTCAAGAGCCGAGGACCAGGGTGATCTGGATCACCGGAAGATAGATTATCGAAACGATGACGAGGCTCCGGGCTCTCTCCCTGGTCCGGTTGATTGCGAAGCCTGCGGCAAAAGCCAGGAACACCAGGCTTGCGCCAAGGGCTACCCAGAAATAGAAGCCTGCGGCAAACCCGAAGACAGCGGCCGGCATCAGGCTCGCAGGAACAAGGGCCAGGCTCCAGCCGACAACCTGCATGGCCGTGACTTTACCCTCCCGGTCCACAACGGTCAGCATCGGAAAGCCAGCGCGACCGTAATCTTCCCTGTACATCCAGGCGATGGCCAGGAAATGCGGAATCTGCCAGATAAACTGGATCGTGAAGATCGACCAGCCGGAAGGAACCAGCTCTCCTGTGGCTGCCGTCAGCCCAATGACCGGCGGCAAGGCCCCGGCAAAAGCCCCCACCAGCAGGGAGAAAGAAGTGACGCGCTTGAGCGGAGTGTAGAAAAACACATAGACTCCAGCGGTAACCGCACTCACCGCTGCACAGAGCGGATTCACCAGCAGGAAAATATAGGCCAGTCCAAGCAGCGAAAGCACGATCCCCAGGAACCTGGCCACGACGGGAGAAAACCTGCCGGCAGCCAGGGGGCGCGAAGCTGTTCGCTCCATGAGAGAATCCTGCGCGATCTCGAGGTACTGGTTCAGAATGCTGGTGGCCGCGGCGAGAATAAAGGAACCCAGCAGCACGTGAAGCAGTTGGAGCGACAGGAGATTTCCCGGAACCACCCCGGGCGCGGTCCTCTGCCCCAGGGCAAAACCGGCGAATACCGTCACAAGGGCCAGGAGGTTGACCCTCATCTTGCTCAGCTGGAGCAGGTCACCTGCAAAACTCACTGTTGCTGAAAGCGGGCGGGATGCCTCCCGGCTCGCCTCGGCCGGGGTCCCGGCCACGCCATCCTGTTCCCCTTCAACCGGGTATTCCGCCAAGGCAGCCTTGTCAGCGCTCATGCCGATGCCTCCGGCCCGGCCAGGCCCAGGGAGCGAATCCTGAAGGAACGGGCACAAACCAGCAGCGACAGCATCAGGATCAGGACGCCGAGAGCCTGGTGTGAGCTGGCAAGGATCTCAAAGGTACCGGTCTTGACCAGTCCCTGCCCTTCATCGACCACCAGCGAAGGAGGAGTCTGAAAGATAAAGGTCGCGAAGCCGAGAAAGACCTGTAGAAAAAGCAGCAGCAAGAGCCCCATGGCAGGATGAAGGAGCCTGTCAGCTTTTGAAAGGCTGAGCAGCTTGCCGGCCAGGAGAATGATCACCGTAAATACGGCAAAGGCCCATACGATATGCACCAGGTCACCTATGGTTTGCAGTGTTTCGCCCCCTCCTCCCGGCTCGAGCGTAGCATGCCTGGGAACAGCTCCGAGGACGATCTGTACGTATACGCTGATCACCGCGAACAGTGAAAGAGAGCAGATCGAATTTATCTTTGAGGGGTTTACCCGGGTATCCTCTGCAACCCACCTCGGGGCAGTAATGATCGTCAGGAGAGTGACAGCACAAAGAAATATCATGGCCAGGGCAACATGCAGTATTGAAAGAATCGGCGGCAGCTTAAAGTGGACGGTCAACCCCCCCATGATCGCGGGAGGAAGCACGAGAAAAACCACTCCACAGGAAAGCTTCCGAATCCGGGAGCACTTCACTTTCTGCAGGGTGGCAAGGCAGGTCAGGAGAGCCAGGACACCGACACTCCCCATCAGCAATCGATGGCCATGCTCTACCAGCAAACCGGGATTAGCGAGCATGCCGCTGGGAGAGGGCAGCAAATTTCCATCGAAGCTGGGCCAGTTTTTGTCGACCCGGCCGCTCTCGGTGCTGGTGACGACTCCACCGAGAATTACGCCGAGATAGGCCACGCAAAGGGTCGCCTGGGCGAGACGATAGACGAGTTTCGAGGCGCCTGCGGGTGAGTCTCCCGATTCGCTAGTGGGTGGGTTCTCCACAGAGCCACCGCCGGCTGGGTCTTCTCTCGTCACGCCTGTGCCGGGCACGGTTCACGCCGTCCCTTCTCCCGAAGCGCCCTCTCCATCCCCGGCGTCGTCGGCAGCCACCGTCTCGAGCACGCGATCCTGCGGGAGGTAGTCCTCCTCGACAAGCCCGGAGTTGTACTCGTAGGGGCCACGGTAGACTGTCGGAAGGTCGGGATGGAAGTTCCCGTGCGGCGGAGGCGAATCGAGCGTCCACTCGAGCGTGTTCGCCTTCCATGGATTTTTCCCGGCCTTCTTGCCCCTGATCGCGCTGTAGATCAGCGCGATCAGGAAGAATACCTGGACAAGCCCCAGCACGATGGCTGAGATGGTCATGAACTGCTGGTAGGGCTGCATATGCGCCCAGGTCTTGGAGGCTCCCTCGCCAACATAGGCCGCGTAGCGCCTCGGCAGACCCGCGGCTCCAACGATGTGCATGGGGAAGAAGACGCAATTGAAGGCGACGAAGCTGAGGATGAAATGGATCTTCCCAAGGGTCTCGCTGAACATGCGCCCGAACATTTTCGGAAACCAGTAGGTGATCCCGGCAAAGACCCCGAAGAGACTGCCGCCGAAGAGCACATAATGGATATGGGCCACGATAAAGTAGGTGTCATGGATCATCAGATCCACCGTCGTGGCCGCCATGAAAATTCCACTGAGGCCTCCGATGATGAACATCGAAATAAAGCCCAGGGCGTTCAGCATGGGCGTGGTGAAATGGATATTCCCACGCCAGAGGGTACCCAGCCAATTGAAGCTCTTCACAGCCGATGGCAGGGCAATCATCATCGTGGCAATCATGAAGTAGGTTCCGAGATAGGGATTCATGCCGCTCTGGAACATGTGATGTCCCCAGACGATGAAGCCGAGCCCGGCAATTCCTGCCATGGCGGCCGCCATGGCCTTGTAGCCGAAGATGGGCTTGCGGGCGAAAACGGAAATAATATCGGAGGCGATTCCCATGCCGGGAAGAATCATGATGTAGACAGCGGGATGGGAATAGAACCAGAAGAGATGCTGATAGAGAAGCGGCTGGCCGTCGTTGCTGAAGAACGTCGTCCCCATATGCCGGTCGAGGATCAGCATAATCATGGCGGAGGTAAGAACCGGAGTTCCGAACAGGATCAGGATCGCCGTGATAAAGATCGACCAGACTGTAAGAGACATGCGCCCGAAGGTCATTCCAGGGGCGCGCATCTTGACGATGGTGGTCACATAATTCACCGCGCCCATGATGCTCGACGTCCCCACGATAATCAGGCTGACACACCACAGGGTCTGACCGTAGCCTGCTATGACGCTCAAAGATGGATATGAGGTCCAGCCGCCGGAGGCGAAGGCGCCGGATTTGAGACCGGCCTCGATGCCCTCCAGAAGGATTCCCCCGAACATAACGAATCCGGCCAGCGGCATGATC
>CAJWZY010000085.1 GCA_913050545.1 uncultured bacterium
GCTGATCCACTTCAAATATTTCTTCACCCGCAAGGTCTGCTTTCTAAAGGAGACCGATGCTATCGTAATCTTCCCGGGAGGGTTCGGCACCCACGATGAGGCCTTCGAGTCGCTGACCCTCGTCCAGACAGGCAAGAGCGACCTGGTGCCGATTGTTTTCGTCGACCGGCCCGGGGGGACCTACTGGTCAGCGTGGCTTGATTACGTCCGTACGCATCTTCGTGACGAGGGCTATATCGATGGTTTCGATGAGAGCCTGTTCCATGTCACCGAGAGCGTTGAGGACGCGGTGGAAGTGGTGGACGGATTTTACCGCAACTACCACTCAACCCGTTACGTGAGGCCGCTGCAGGTCATTCGGATGAATCAGCCGGTGACAGACTCCCTGCTGGAGCGACTGAACCGGGAATTCAGCGATATTGTCGTTTCGGGGAAGATCGAGAGGCTCTCTGCTGCGCTCGAGGCCGAGAAAGATGAGCCAAAGACAGCTGATCTTCACAGGATCGCGTTCCGCTTTGACCGCAAGAGCTACGGCCGCCTGCGGTCGCTGATCGATGTGTTGAATCTCGAGCCGGAAAGCCCCCGGAGTTAAGCGCCTGGAGAGGTTGCTCCGGGACCTGAATATTCAAACAGGTTCTTTTCCGTCTCGAGGATCCGCAGCAGGTGGAGACTCGCCGGTGGTGGGATTTTCTTTTCAAGGCGGTCCCAGATACTGGCGATGAGAACCTCAGTGGTGGGGGGAGGGGTGTTTCCTGTCTCGAGAACCTCGTTGAGGTTCCTGTGATCGATCGGTTCGATGACATGTTCCATGACGATCGAGTCGAGTTTTTCCAGGGAGATGGCCCGGCCGGTGAGTGGATCGGGCTCGCCCCTGATGATGACCTCCAGATCGTAATTGTGCCCGTGCCCTCCCTCGTAGCTGCATTTGCCGAACACCTCGAGGTTCCACTCCGGTGGCTGGTCAGGTCTGAAGAGCCTGTGGCCGGCATTGAAGCGGTAAAGACGACCGAGGTAGACGGCACTCATTTCTCTTCTCCGTAATACTCGGCATAGAGAAAGGCGTCCTCTCGCAGGCGCAGGCGCGCCAGCCGTACCCCCTCGCGGGTGAATTCAGGCTCGAGGAGCTTCCAGATATAGAGAACGAGGTTTTCTGTTGTCGGTACGGTGTCAGCGAAGCCCTCGATCTCCTCGTTGATGTGCCGGTGATCGAACCGGCTCACAACCTGCTCCTGGAGGATCTCATCGACCCGGCGGAGATTGATCACCATTCCTGTCAGGGGCTCAACGGGGCCGCTGAGGGTCGCCTCGAGCTCGTAGTTGTGGCCGTGCCCATGGGGGTTGTTGCAGGCCCCAAAGACTTCACGGTTCTTCTCTTCGGACCAGTCCTTGCGGTGATAGCGGTGGGCCGCACAGAACCTGGCCTTGCGAGTGATTTCGACTGAACCCGGGGTGCTCATGCCAGTGATATTCCTCCGTCTATGGTGATGACCGACCCGGTAGTCCAGGAGGAGTCATCGGATGCGAGAAAGAGAACCAGCGAGGCCACCTCGTCCGTCGTGCCGACACGCCCGAGGGGATGCATGCCGCCGGCGGCCTCGATAAAATCCTCACCCCGGCTGTCGTGAATGGGGGTGTCGACGACCCCTGGGCAGATCGCCAGCGCGCGCACGCCGTTGCCGGCCTCCTCCAGGGCGCATGCGTTCGAGAGCATGATGAGGCCGGCCTTGGCGACGCAGTAGGCCGCTGAGCCGGGAACCGGTCGCAGGCCAAGGGTCGATGCATTGTTGATAATGACCCCGCCGCCGTTCTCGCGAAGCAGGGGGAGCGCCTCCCTTGTCATCAGGAAGGGGCCTGTCAGGTTGGAGGCGAGAGCCTCCTGCCAGTCTTCATCTGTGGTGGAGGCCAACGCGGTCGGTTTGTAGGTTCCCGCATTATTGAACAGGAGGTCTGCCCTGCCCCACCTCTCCCGGGTGGCCTCGACGCACCGCCTGGCATCGCCGGGGTCCTCGTGCCGCCCGCAGACGACGAGCGCCTTGTCTTCTCCCAGCTCATCTGCAAGCGACTCGAGCTTGCCGGCTGTTCGCCCAAGGAGGGTGACCTTACCGCCCGCCTCGCAGTAGCGTCTTGCCACGGTCAGGCCGATGCCTGATCCGGCGCCCGTTATGATCGCGACTTTTTCATTCATTGAGCAGTCCATGTTTTTTCTGCCGGGCTCTGCGGACTTTTGCGATTGAAGGCCAAACAGCAAAAGATACGCTGCCCGCAGTGACATTTCAACTTGTTGAGTCCGGGTGAACTTATCCCCGGAGATCTGGCGTCGCCAGGTAGTCTGTGTTAGTAAGTACTGCTCCAGTTCGGCTGGAAAACAGAGTTGTCCCCCAGAATGCAGAAGGAGCTCAATGAGCGACTATAAAAAACTTATCCAGAAGGAAGCCCGGGAATTTCTTGAAGGGTCCTGGGAGCAGTACAAAGCTGACGAGGGTGAGTTCGGCGGTAAATCGGGTTTGCCGAACCTGGCCCAGTGGATTGATTCCGCTGGAACCCTTTCTTCCCGGATCGGGGAGATCGCCTCGAAATGGACCCACCGGGATTATATCTGGGTAGAGGCCAATACCCGCAATCGCTCCAAGGATGCAGGGGGGGACCGTTCCAGCAAAGCTTATGTGAGCTTCCTGCAGGATGTTCGCCACGAGATCAAGAAGCTGGCCAAGAAGAAACGCTGATCGGTAACTGCAGCTTCTTCTTTTCGGGCAGGCGGCGGCTCAACGGCAGGCTGAGGTGGCAGGCTGCCGTGGCATCATGAGTTAAAGAGTCAGTGGGGGCTCTCAGCGGCTCTTTTTGCTGCCCGGGAGGGCACGGCCGATTCTCCGCCTCGCGTTGATCATCTTACGCCCCGCCTTGGTTTTCATGCGGTAGCGAAAGCCACGTCGCTGGCGTTTTCTGGAGGTTGTGCGGATTCTTACTTTCATGGTCTGCTCTGTAGCTCAGTCGGGTGATACGACTTTTACTGGAAGCCGCGAATTATATTCCCTTGTGAGGATCAATTCAAAGAACAATCTTGCCGCGGCCGAGAATGTCGTGGAGGTGGATCAGGCCGATTGGCTTTCCAAGGTGGTTGATGACTGCAAGTGAAGTAATACTGCGAACTTCCATGACCTGCAGGGCATCTTTTGCGGAAGCATCTCCGTCAATTGTGAGCGGACTGCTGGTCATCAGGTCTTTTACCGGGCTCTCAAGGTCGAGCGGTTCCGCTGCGCCGGCTTTTTCTGACAGAATCCTGCGCAGGTCTCCGTCAGAGAGGATTCCCGATAGCTCACCGTTTTCTGCCACGACCAGGGCCACTCCGATGTTTCCCTTTCGTGACATTTCACCGATGGCTTCAGAGAGAGTGGCCTCTTCAGGTACGACCGGCAGGTCATCGCCTTCACGCTGCAGGTCCTTTACCTGGTAGCGCAGGCGCTGTCCAAGGCTGCCGCCAGGGTGGAAATCAGCGTAGTTTTCCGCGGTGAAGTTTCTTTCCTCCAGCAGCGCCATGGCCAGGGCATCTCCGAGGGCGAGGGTGACGGTGGTGGAGGCAGTTGGAGCCAGCCCCAGCGGGCAGGCCTCCCGCTCCACTCCCGTGTCGAGGGTCAGCCCGGCAAGGCGGGCGAGGGAAGAGTCGCTGCTGCCGGTGAAGGCTATGATCTCTACTCCCAGCTGCTTTGCCGCATCGCAGACCGCCAGGACCTCCGCCGTCTCTCCGCTGTTGGAGACAGCCAGGAGTAGATCTCCCGGGGCCAGCATGCCGAGGTCGCCGTGGAGGGCCTCGACGGTTCGCAGGTAGAAGGCAGGGGTGCCGGTGGAGGAGAGGGTGGCCGCTATCTTTTCACCGATCGTGCCGGACTTTCCGACCCCGGTCAGGGCGACGCGGCCTCCGCAGGCGAGCAGCTTTTCGGCCACCTCGCTGAAGGTTTTGTCGAGACCGGCAGCCTTGCGGAGGATGGCATTGCCCTCCTCTTCGAGGATTTTCCGGCCCCTGTCGATAATGTCGTCAGATTGTGCGCACATGGCAATGAGGGTTAACACCCCGGGGGGGTGGTGTAAAGCGATAATGCGACTGCGTTCATTTTCTCAGAGGTCCAGTGCCCCGCCTTCTTCCCGGTCCCGGGCACTGATCAGCAGTTCTTTTACCTCGTCGAGGTTCCGGCTGTCGTAAAAGGTCACATTGGGATGGGGGACGTCCTTGTTGTCAGAATCTCCCGGCATCAGGCCGAGCCCGTTTTTCCGGTGTTTCAGCCAGCCCTCCATGAATGGCCAGTAATCATCTACCAGCACCCGGCCGTAGACGGTGCCCTTATCCCTGGTAATGGTCACCTGGATATCTTTTCCGAGGTGATGCTGGCACCACTCGAGCTTTTCTGCCCAGGCCTGAGGGACGTCATTTGGCCCCTTGGTCAGGATCCTGATCTCAAAACCCAGCTCCTGGGCAATTTTCATGACATCGATTCCTACCGGGATCGGCTTGAGCTCCCGCCACCAGCCGCGTGTCTTCTCGATGGTTTCCTTCCGTGCCTTGATATGGCCGGGGGCGTTTTCGTCCCACAGGTTGTCTCCATCACTTTCAGGTTCCTCAGGACTTCTCAGGCTCTCCATGTCGCGCTTCATGGCGCTGACGTAATCGGCGATGGTTCCGTCCATGTCAAAAAGTGCGATGGGCTTGATTTTCTCGTTCATGTTCTGATTTAAATCCAGTGTTCCAGGTTTCTATGGCTGCGCTTCGGAAGGCTTTCAGACTGCCGGGGGCCGTCACTGTCGGCAACATCAAAAATGCAGATGGCAGCGGGCCTCGGTATTGGGTTATCTTGCGCCAATCATGGCCGGAATCAAATCCTCACCTCAAAAAGAAACGCTGTTGCTTCGCGGAGCCCGGGTGCTCAGTGGAGGTGAGGATCTCGGTCGCCCTGCAATTTTCGTCAGTGGGGGCAGGATCGCCGCCATCGGAGCGGAGGCAACGAAGAAGGCCAGGGGGAGCGGGTGCAGCAGGCTGGATTGCTCGGGGTACACGCTGACACCCGGGTTTGTAGATCTCCACACCCATGGTGCGGCTGGAGTCGATTTCGTCGAGGCCACGGCTGCGGAGTTCGAGTTTGCCATGCAGCATTATCTTGCCCACGGGGTTACCTCGCTGCTGGTCAGCCTCTATCCGACGAGCTGGGCGAAATCGCTGAAGGTGCTTGAGCGGGTCAGTGGTTTTATTCGCCAGGGGCATGGACTAGGGGTCGCCTTTGGGATTCACCTCGAGGGCCCCTTTGTTTCCCCGGCCCGGCCCGGCGCCTTGCCGAGAAGCTATTTTCGCAGTCCTTCGCTCAAGGAGCTTCGCCAGCTGCTGGCCGCCGGAGATGGGCTGGTCCGTACCATGACCCTTGCCCCGGAACTCACGGGAGGCAAGGGGCTGATCCAGCTTTGCAGGAAGAATGGAGTGGTTCCAGCCTTCGGGCACTCGAACTCGGATTACGAGGGGACACGGACGGCCATCTCGCACGGGATACGCTATGCCACGCACCTTTTCAATGCCATGAACGGAATCCATCACCGCTCTCCTGGTGCGGTGACAGCCCTGCTGGAGGATCCGCGTGTTTCCGTCGAGGTCATCTCCGATGGCCACCATGTCGATCCGCCGGCGCTCAGGCTTATCAACCGCCTGAAGAACGAGGAGCGGGTAATCCTGGTCAGCGACTCCATCCAGGCCTGTGGTCTTGCCGATGGGCGTTACCAATTTGCAGGGGTTGATGTGTACCTGAAAGAGGGGGTTGTCCGGCAGAAAAACGGCACGCTGGCCGGCAGTGCCCTGACGCTGGAGAGGGCTCTTGAGGTCCAGGTGAAGCAGGCTGGGGAGCCGCTTGAGAAGGCGGTTCGCTACTGCACGCAGAACCCTGCGAGGGCTGCCGGAATATCACGTAGCGCCGGTACCATCGCTGCCGGCAGGAGAGCTGACCTGGTCCTGCTCGACGCCAAGTTCCGAGTAAAAGCAACCTGGCTCGGCGGCGCCCTGATGCACTCCAGAGGTCGTTTGTCCTGAAGGAGTTAGGGCGTCCGGCCTGGTAGGACAGATGGGTGTGGGCATGGTACTATGGATGTACCTGCTTACTGGGCGTTGTCTGGAGATCTCTGCATATGCGCAAACCCCTATGGATGATCCTGGCTGCACTGGTTTTTTTGTCCAGTTGTGACCGTACATCTACAATTCCACCCCGGCTGTTGATCAACGAGGTGATGGCTAGCAATGAGTCCTTCGCCGATTTCGAGTTCACCGGCCTGCCGCTGGACTGGGTCGAGATCTACAACCCCAATGCCGAACCGCTGCGCCTGCAGGATTACACTCTCTCCGACAATATCGAGAGGCCGAAGAAATACCGTTTCCCTGCCAACCTGGTCATTGAGCCGGGGGGCTATGTCGTGGTGACCCTTGTCGGAGGCAATGACCTGGAGGCTGTCCAGGCAGCGAGTGAAGGCCAGGGTGAGTTCAACATCACCCTCACTCCCCTGCATGCCGATTTCGGGCTGAATTCGGCGGTCGACTCGGTTTTTCTTTTTGCCGACGGGCAGCGAATTGACCGGATGGGAATTCGCAACCTGGCTGTTGATTCCAGCGTAGGGCGGTTTCCCGATGGAGCTGATTCGATAGCCACCTCCTTTGCTCCGACTCCGGGATTTTCCAACAACCCCCATGGAGCCCTGCAGCCTCGCTTTACTGCGGGAGGCCAGCCTCAGCCAAGCCTGTGTAATGCCTCCGATGAAAAGGTGAGGGTACGCTTTACCGTACTGGCCGATCCGGACATCGCCTTGCCGGAGGTCAGGATGGAATTCATCGAGCGGCCCGGCTGTGATGCTGCCGACCAGGTTCCCCGTATCTGCCAGGCACTTTTTGAAGCTGCGGGGGAGAGTGTCGGCCTGGCAGAGGTGTCCCTTGTCGATGAGATCCGTTGCCAGGGCAACTCCGAACCCGGGGATGGGGACGTGGTGCAGCCAGGCTGTCCCCAGGAGTCAACAGATGGAAGCTTCGGGAACCAGGAGGTCCGGGTCTTGACCTACGAAGCTCTCCTGCCATCTGCTGATGAGATGGCTCCGGCAGAGACGATCCTTTGGAACCTCACGCTGGCCGATGAGTTTGGTGAGTTGCAGGTGTGCCGCTGTTTCTCCTATGAAGGAGGCTGCGTGACCCTGGTGATCAATGAGTACCAGGCGAGGAATATCGACACGCAGAAATTCGTCTGTGAGACCTGTGAGGACAACGTGTCGGTCAGGACTCCTGATTGGATCGAGATCTACAACTATGGCGATGAACCGATCGATATCACCGAGTTCGGCCTGGTCGGGCGCAACGCGGCACGGGAAAACAACCTGGGTACCTGGATGTTCGGCAGGGATACCGATGGGAATCCTGACCCGGGCTACCTGCTGGTCCAGCCAGGGGAGTGTCGGCTGGTGCTGGCGGATGGGGATGGAGGTGACATCCGGCGAGTCTACAGAAAGCTCGTGCCGGCTGCAGATGGCAACCTCGTACCGGATATGGGTACCAAGTATTTTTCCACCCGCTTCGCCCTCAATCCCAACCGCCGCAGCGGTGCCGATGAGTTCGCCCTGACCGCGGCGGTGGGGGATTTCCACGTGGTGATCGACCGGGCGGTGCTTGATTTCAGCGCCTATGCCGCGGCCAACCCCGGGGTGGATCTCGACAATGACGAGTTCTTCCTGCGCGATCTCTCGGCCGCCAGGTTTCCCGACCTGGATTTTCCCGATGCGCAGACGGACCAGGAGCGATATGCCCCCGAGGCAATGACACCTGGAAGGGTGACCGACTGTCCTTCGCTCCCCGTTTCTCTTGATGACCTTGCCGCCTCCAGCAACAGGCTGGCATGTGACAAGCCGCCTCGCTTTATCGATGAGGTCGCGGTTGTTCCCGTCACCGGTGGTGGGCAGGCCGAGGGCCGGCGTTGCCCCACGGCCGCTGAGCCGGTCGTGGTATTCGCCTATGTCGCAGTCGATGCCAACACCTCGGCGGCCCGGCTTGCCGAGGATGTGGCCAGTTTTACCGTTGAGCTGGACTTTCAGCATGAAGGTGGCGATTTCGGTGTTCTCGGCGAGGATTCAGGCCTCCTGCTGCGCCCGGCCGCAGACCG
>CAJWZY010000086.1 GCA_913050545.1 uncultured bacterium
CTCTTTGGTTTTCGCCGATCACGTGCCTAGCGTCGACGCTCCGCTGATCGCCCATCTGAGACGGTGTGGGCTCATATCGATCGGCAAGACCAACACGCCGGAACTCGGGATGAATGCGTCCACTGAACCGGTGCTCAACGGACTGACCCACAATCCGTGGGACCTGGAGTTGACCCCCGGCGGATCGAGCGGCGGCGCGGCTGCTCTCTGTTCCGCCACCCGGGGAATGCTCCACCTCGGCTCCGATACCGGGGGGTCGATACGCCAGCCGGCATCCTACTGCGGGGTCACCGGGTTCAAGCCTACCTACGGCAGGGTCTCGCGTTACGGACTGCTTGCCTTTGCCAGCTCCCTGGACCAGATCGGTCCCCTGCAGCATTCGGCTCTCGAGTGCGCTCTTGCCCTTGGGAGCATGGCGGGTGTCGATCCGATGGACTGCACGAGCAGGGATGTCGAGGTCAAGGACTACGTGGAGAGCGCCTCGCGGGATATTTCCGGATTGCGCATCGGTCTTGCTCCCGAGCTCTTTCCCGATGGAGTTGAGGCAGAGGTGCGTGAACGCGTGGAGCAGGGGATCGAGGTCCTGCGGGGGCTGGGGGCGGAGGTGAAGGAGGTCACCCTGCCCAATGCACGCTATGCCAACCAGGCCTATGTCCTGGTCTCCGCCGCCGAGGCCAGCTCCAACCTGGCACGCTACGATGGAGTCCATTTCGGTTATCGCTCCGGCGACGCGGCCGATCTCACAGAGCTCTATAAGAGTTCACGGGCGGAGGGCTTCGGCCCCGAGGTGAAGAGACGCATCATGATCGGTACCTTTGTTTTGAGCTCCGGCTACTACGATGCCTTCTACCTCAAGGCCCTGAGGGTGAGAAAGCTCCTCCAGCAGGATTTCGAGAGGGCTCTTGGGGAGGTGGATGCCGTCATCTGCCCGACCTCGCCGATCACCGCCTTCCCCATCGGAGACAGGATGGACGATCCGATGAAGCTCTATGCGGTCGATGTGCTGACCGTTCCGGCCAACCTTGCCTCGCTGCCGGCGCTCAGCATGCCCTGTGGTTTCTCAGGTGAGGGACTTCCGGTCGGGATGCAGATCTACGGCAGGCAGATGGAGGATGATGTGGTCTTGCGGCTCGCCAACGCCTTCCAGTCCGCCACCGACCATCATCTGCAGGCACCGGAGGTGAATGCCTGGGGTGGCGGGGGAGGGGCCTGATATGTGCGCTGAGAAGAAGCCCGATCCCCTGGAGAACTCGGCCTACGAGGCGGTCATCGGCCTGGAGGTCCACGTCCAGCTGAATACCAGCACGAAGATGTTCTGCCGTTGCGAGAACAGGTTCGGTGCGGATCCCAATACCAATGTCTGCCCGGTGTGCCTTGGCTGGCCCGGGGCCCTTCCCTACGCGAACCGCCAGGCGATTGAGCAGTCCCTGCGGGCGGTGCTGGCCTGCGGTTGCGAGGTGGGGGAGTTCACCAAGTTTGACCGTAAGAATTACTTCTACCCCGACCTGCCCAAGGGCTACCAGATCTCCCAGTTTGACCAACCCCTGGGGCTTGGTGGTCGTGTCGATTTCCTGCTCGATGGAGAGCAAGCCGCTGTCCAGTTGACGAGAATCCACCTTGAAGAGGATGCAGGAAAGAATACCCATGTTGCAGGGCGGCCGGTCAGCTTTGTCGATCTCAACCGGGCAGGGACTCCCCTGCTTGAGATCGTGACCGAGCCTGACATCGCCTCGGCGGCCGAGGCCGGCGCCTTTGTCAGGAACCTCAGGCTCATCATGCTCTACCTCGGGGTCTCCGATTGCAATATGGAGGAAGGGTCGCTGCGCTGCGACGTGAATATTTCGATCCGCCCGAAGGGGGCCGAGCATCTCGAGACCCGTTCAGAGGTCAAGAACCTAAACTCCTTTAACTTCATCGAGAAAGCTCTCAACTACGAGATTGCCAGGCAGATCGAGCTCAAGGAGCGTGGCGAGGAGGTGGTGCAGGAGACCAGGCTCTATGATCCGGACAGGGATGAAACCCGCTCGATGCGTGGCAAGGAGGCCGAGCATGACTACAGGTATTTCCCCGAGCCGGACCTTACTCCCGTCACCTTCACTGCCGAGCACATCGAAGAAATTCGTTCCGGGCTGCCTGAGCTGCCTGTCCAGCGGCTGGAACGTTATACCGGGGAGCTCGGGCTGGAGCCATATCCCGCTGAGCTGCTCGTGCGCGACCACGAGGCCGCGGTCTTCTTTGACAGCTGTGTCGAGGTTTATCCGCAGGCACGCTCGGTGGCCAATTGGGTCCTGAACGCGCTCAAGGAAGAGGCCAATTCCCGCAAGACAGGTATCTCCTCCCTGGGACTGGATCCAGGACGGTTTGCCGACCTCGTGAAGGCGGTCGACGATGGCGTTGTGAGCTCGCAGAAGGCCCGGGATGTTCTTGAGCCTCTGCTCGAGAGCGCCAAGTCAGTGGCGGAGATCATCAGTGAGCTGGGACTCGAACAGATCAGCGATGACTCCCTGCTTCGTGAGCAGGTGGAGAAGGTGCTTGCTGAGCATCCCGGCCCGGTCGAAGATGTCAGGGCCGGAAAGAAAAACTCGGTTAATTTCCTCGTCGGGCAGGTGATGAAGGAAACACGGGGAAAGGCCAATCCCGGCAAGGTAGCTGAGATCATAGGCGAGGTGCTCTCAGGGTAGATCTTCTATGCCGCTGAACTTTTTTTCAGTCGGTTGGCGGGATAGATTCGTGAAGTTCCTGGGGTAGAATATCGAAATGAGAATCTCCCGAGCAATTCAGTTCCCAGCGCCGAGGCTGGCAGCGGCCTGCCTGCTGGCCCTCTTCCTGGCGCAGGCTTTTTTCGCGCCTGGGCTCCGTTCAGAGGAGCCCAAGGGTGGCTGGAAGTCAGCGGAGAGTTCTCTGAAGAAGGCGATCCTGGGAAAAGACTTCGTCACTGCGCAGCGCCTGGTGACCGAGCTGGCTGCGACCGACGATGTCCGTGGCTACAAGCTCATTCTCAAATATGCACTTGGTGGTCACAGCTATGACCTTGACCGCCTTGGTGGCCGGACAATCGCTGCCGTCGAGTCCTCCAATATTCGCAGGGAGGTCTTTGATGCGGTGAACAAGGGGCGGAACGTCAAGACCAAGATTATCCTGCTTGCCGTGCTGAAGCGCTGGGGGGATGACCCCCTGGCGATGAAGGCACTCCACGGCGCGCTTCGCAGTTCGCGCAAGGAGGTTGTCTTCACCGCCCTTCGCTGGATCAGGGAGCTCAACAGCATGGAGCTTTCGATGGATCCGCTGATCGATGAACTTGCCCGGCGGGAGCGCAAGCCCCGCGACCGGGTCTATTTCGATCTTCAGCGAACGCTTGAGAAGCTCAGCGATCAGAACTTCGAGGTCTCTGCTGACTGGCGCAACTACTGGAAGGGCCGCAAGGGTGGCAAGAAACCCGTGGTGAAGCCACGCGGAGAGAGTCGCACGGTATTGTACAAGCGGCCGAGCTTCTTCTCGGTGACCGTCGATACCGATCGTGTCCTGTTTATCATTGATGTCTCCGGCAGCATGAAGATCCCCGACACGGTGATCCAGAAGCCCAGGCGCCCCCCGGAAGAGCCTGGGGCCAAGGGCCGTACGGTTGTCGTCAATCCAGATGGGGCCACCGGAAGCGAGAAACCGTCCGGGGTGAAATCAAAACAGGTGCCCCGGATTACGAGGGTGAAGCACGAGCTGCTCAAGACTCTTGCCGGGCTGCCTTCTCATGTCCGTTTCGGAATCATGAACTTCAATCACCAGATCGGATTTTTCGGTTCTGCGCCCCCGCCTCTTCCCCAGCAGGATGACAAGATCATCAAACATTCCGCGACCCCGGGACTGGCCCTGGCGTCAAAGGCCAACAAGGAAAAGGCCTACCAATGGGTAAAGGGATTGAAACCATCGGGCGCCACACGAACTGACCTGGCGGTTGCGCGCGGCTTCGAAATACCTGATATCGATACGATCTACCTGCTGACCGATGGGGCGCCGCGCGATATCAGGAACCAGAAAATCGCTCCAGAGCTGGTTCTCCAGGTGGCCAGGATCCGTAACCGTTTTCGCAAGGCCCGGATCCACACGATCGGGTTCTCCCAGGCGGGTTCCACCATGCAGCAGCTCTGTCGTGACCTTGCCGGGCAGAACGATGGCAAGTGCGTTCTGCTGGAGTAGGGCAGGCTCAGGGCATAAAAATCTTGAAGAGCAGGTGGGATGCTTTCCAGCTGCCGAAGAAAAGCCCTCCCCATAGAATCGCCCAGAGGGGCAGGGTTGCCAGGCCGGGCCCGGGATTACTTTCCAGCCGGGGCCGGGTGATGGCTGGTATCGGGCTGGATTTTGCTGCCAGGGGGGGAGGAGCTCCGGGGGAGGGCGCGGCTTTTTCAGCAGGCTTGACATCTGCCGGGGTGGCTTCTTCCCTGAAGTCCCCCTTGATCTCGACGACATCCTGGTTGTTTTCGATGGCCACGATCACGGGCTCGATCAGCTCGGCGGTGCTGGGTCTCTCCGCGGGTTCCTTCTCGAGCATCTGCGAGAGCAGCTCCGAGAGCTCTTCGGGGATGTCGGGATTGATCAGGCTTGCCGGGGCCGGCTTGAGCTCCTGATGCTTCCTGAGGATCTCCCTGGCATCTCCCTCTCCCATGACGGGCGTTGCCGTCAGCAAAAAATACGAAACAGCAGCGGCGGAGTAGGCCATGGATTTTTCGGGCAGCGCAGGTTCGCCGGCTTCTTCCCCGCAGAACTCCGGGGGCAGGTAGTTGGTATAGGCTGGGAGATGGCAGAGAGAACCGTTTCGAGTGCTCAGCAGGGTCGGTAACTCAAGGGCTGCTGCCGAGAGCGATTTCCTGCCGTCTGCTGCAGGATGGAGGTAGAGCTGGTCGAGGCCCAGGGGGCCGCAGATCCCAGGCGCAGCCCTGCATTTTTCCAGGGTGATCGCCAGCAGCTGGCTCACCAGCTGGAGCCTTGTTTCAAGAGGCTCGTCGGCAAGCAGGTCTTCCAGTTGATCTCCAAGCGGCACACCACCATGTGACCTCTGCACCAGGTAGCTCTTGGAGCTGTCGGAGAAATCTGAAGTGATCACGCCCTCGATGAGGTCATGTTTCAGGTTGGAGGCGGAGTCTACAGCGCTTTTTACCGTTTCGAGAAGCTCCCCGGAAGGAAGCTGTCCGCTGGCGAAAAGATCGACGCGCACCGGCCGGTCAAGGGCTGACTGGTAGGCGTTGTAGACAAAGAGCCCGCTTTCTTCTCTTGCCGTTTCGAGCAGTTGAGAACCATAGATCTCACGGCGTGGAGTGGGAAATTCTTCATGTTCTTCGAAGGTCATCAGGGTGTTGCCTACCTGGACAGTGTCCTGGTCAGCCAGCCGGGCTTTATCGACCTTTTCGCCGTTGAGGAGGGTGCCGTTGGAGGACCCGAGGTCCTTGAGTAACCAGTTACCCCAGGCCAGCAGAACCTGGGCGTGCCTGCGTGATGAGCGATTGTCATCGAGGGAGATCTCATTGTCTTCTCCCCGGCCGATGACAGTGGGCAACTTACGGGAAAAAACCGCGAAGGCTTCTCCCTCATTCTTTCCTTTTCTTACGCGAAGCACAGGCATGGTTCTAGTATTATACTCAATTATGAGCCTTTTATCCCGATGGAGGTGGTATTGAGCGGCACTAGGGTGGATTCTCGCAGCGTGGTCAGACGCTGCGCGCAGATTCTTGACGAAAACAAGCTCTCAGACATCGAGATTTATGAAGTAGGCGATACGATCCAGATCACCGACTACTTCGTGATTGCTACCGGTCTTACCTCGAGACACCTGCTGACGGCGACAACCGATCTCGTCAAGGGGCTCCGGGCAGATGGGCTTGTAGATGACCAGGCTGAGAACTTTCATAAAGAAGGCCATCACGGCCGTGATGGGCGCTGGGTTCTTCTCGACCTCGACAGTGTCGTGGTTCATCTCTTTCTCGAGGAGAGCCGGAAGTATTACGACCTGGAGTTACTCTGGGGGGATTGCCCCAAGATAGATTGGGAACCGAGCCCCAGGCCGACGGCCAGTGGTTGAAGCAGATTTTCCCCGTTCCCGGTTGCAGCTTCCGGTATGGGGAGAATGGAACCTGTTTAATGGATAGAGTTGAAAGGCTGACTCAAAGCGCGGAGGAGACCTTCGAGGTTGCCCGGCAGCTGGGTGAAAGTCTCGAGGGAGGCGAGGTGCTGGCCCTGGTTGGAGATCTCGGCTCGGGCAAGACGACCTTTACCAGGGGGCTGGTCTGCGGGGTGGGCTGTGCAGAATACAAGCGGGTGAACAGCCCGACCTATGTTCTCGAACAGATTTACCAGGGACGCCTGGTGGTACGGCACTACGATGCCTACCGCCTGGGCAGTTCCTCTGAGCTTGACGAGCTCGGCTTCGAGGAGGCTCTTGCTTCGGGCGCGGTCCTGGTGGTGGAGTGGGCTGATCGTGTGGACGCTCTCATGCCGCCTGGTAAGCTGGTATTGGAGTTGTCATTTGCCGGCGAGTCCGGCGTCGGGGGAGAGCCGGGTAATTGCCGCCGCCTCACCTTCAGCTCAGAGGGTACAATATGGAACGCACGGCTGGCTGCCCTTGCAGGAGAACAGGGCCGATAATGTTCCATTGTAAGTTGACAGGCTGCGGCGATAGGGGTTTACGCGAAACGCTATTCGACCGATATAACTAAGAGATATAGAGATAATTTGATGCCAGAAAATTCACCCAATCCAGCCCCCGGGGGCCAGGAAGAAGCTCATCCGCCAGCGGGCAGTGATCCGAGGGAGCTGGGTACCTGTTTGTTCAGCGGGATTCGCATGCGCGGTCCCCTGGAAGAACTTGAGCGGGTCTATCAGAACCGCTCCCGCGGCCTGGAGAGCACCGGCAGCCGGGAGCAGCTCGAGAGGTTGTCGAGGGGGTTTGAAATTGCCGGCAACCGTCTCTCTATCTGTCTCGGCCTGACGCCCGATCCGCAAGAGGAAGAGCAGGCTCCTGGCGGGGAAGGCGGGGAAGCGGACTGATGATCATTCGATCGATCAAAGCCGAGAATTTCATGAAATTCGCCAGGCTGAGCCTCACAGGCCTGCCCGACAGAGGGGTCATCGGTATCCTGGGGCCCAACGAGTCTGGCAAGAGCACGATTGGTGAGGCGATCCTCTTCGCCTTCTTCGGCCAGAGCAGGATGTCGAAGGACAGCCCCCTTGAAAGTCTCATTCACTGGGGCAGTGAATACATGCGTATCGAGATTGATTTCGTTCTTGGTATCGAGCCCGGTAAAAAACGATTGCTGCGTGTGTACCGGGAAATTGACCGGTTTGGAACGAATTACGCAAAGATCATGGAGCTGCCCGGCAAGGATGAAGTTGCCCGTGGAAACCGCGAGGTCACGGCATTTATCCAGAACCATATCGGTTTCGACCTGTTTGAGTTCCACCATGCCTTCTACCATGACCAGTATGGAAGCCGCCAGGTTGACGATTCTCAACGGGAGTTTCTCGAGCGCATGACGGGCGTTCGGCAGATGGAAAGTGCCACCGAAAGGATTGGGACGGAGATTGAACAACTCGAGCGGGAGTTCGGCCATTACCAGAAAGATATCGGCAGGAACCTCAAGCAGATCGAGCGGTTCTCTCGTACATCGGAGCGGATCCCCGAGCTGCGGGAAGAAGAAGAGAAATCTGTTTGTGACTATGTTCGCGTCAAGGATGCGGTGGAGGTCGCCTCGCGGGTAAATGATGCCTACAGGGGGCTGCAGGGGAGCGGCAACGGCGGCGGGCGCGGCTTCAAGGAGCTTGCAGCCGCCAGGGGGGCTCAGCTCGAAGATGGGGTTAACGGCTTGCTGGAGGATTACAAGGTCCTGCAGTCACAGTGCCGCGAAGGTGATCTCGAGGATAGCGAGCTGGCTGCCGAAACAGAAAAAATCTGCCAGGCTCTCGAGCGCACTAACGAGTTCCTCGATGCCTACAAGGATCTCAGGAGGAATTGTATCGAGGCGCGGGAAGTGCTCGAATCAGAGCTTTATGGCAGCGCGGAAAGCTCCCTGAAGCCGCGCCTGGTGAGCCTGGAGCAGCAGAAGTCCGGTCTTGCCGCCTCGCTGTCCGG
>CAJWZY010000087.1 GCA_913050545.1 uncultured bacterium
GCAACAGCAACAGCAACAGCAACAGCAACAGCAGCAACAGCAACAGCAGCAGCAGGGAAGGCAGCCCCTGGTGTCGATCCTGGCAGAATTGCTGATGCTCAAGAACCTGCAGCTTGAGATCAACCGGCAGACAGAGCAACTTGAAGATTTCCGCCAGAGTAACGATGGCCAGGGTTCAGAACAGTGGGCGCGAACTCTTGAACGCCTCCATCAACGCCAGGGCAATATCGGGCGTCTTGTCAATGAGTTGGCAGAGGATTTCAAGAAGGCCCAGGAGCAAGCCGGCGGAGCTCCGGGAGCCGGGGAGAAACCTTCGGATGAAAGCCCGGAAGGGGTGGAGCTGGAAGGACCGGAAGCGGGTGAGGATACAGATGAGTAGGCGTTTAGAAGGGGCTGCTGTTCCGGCGGCTTCCTGGTTAACAGGCGCGCTTTAGCAGAGGTAGAATTGGACGCACTGCTGTCGTATGAGCATTTCTGGCTGGTGGTTTCTCTCGCGTTCATCGCGGCAGGGCTCTTCGTTTCTATCTGCCGAAAGGCGACGGAACGGTTTTCCCGAAAAGCCCTGCTGGAGAGATCTGTCGACTGGAGCCAGGAGCGCGTCGAACGCTTTGCCCGGTTCAAGGAAGATTACGAGGGTACCCTGGGGAACCTCGATATCGTCCTTCGGTGCATTATTTCCTGTTGTATGCTGCTGGATGGCTTACCAGGGGATGGTTTTCTGTTGAGTGGGGAAACAACCCTTTTTCTCGGGAGCCTGGTTCTGAAGATTGCCGCGGTGCAGGTCCTGGTCCTGGAGCTCCTGGCATCCATCATTGGCAGGCTCTGGCCGGAGGCCTGGCTGGCGCGTTTTTCGCGGCTCATTCGGTTCCTGCACTCCTGCTTCGCCCCCGCCCGCTGGCTGCTGGAAGGGACCCTGCGGCCGCTTGCCAGGATTTTCGGGCGCAGCTCGCACAGGGACTCGGCCTCTATCCTGGAGGAGGAGCTGCTCTCCAAGGCGGAAGAGGTGGAGCGCGAGGGGTTGCTCGAGTCCGAGGAGATCGACATGATCGAATCGATCATTTCCTTTGGTGACGTTTCAGTTTCAGAGGTTATGACCCCCCGCACGGAGATGATCTGCCTCGACCTGGAAGACCCTCTCGATTCAAACCTCGAACAGGCCATCGAGTCAGGGCTGTCGAGGATTCCCGTCTACAGCGCAAGCAAAGACAACATCGTCGGCATCCTCTATGTGAAGGACCTTTTGAAGAGCCTGTACGGCAAGGAAGATATCAGGCTGGAAGCAATCGTGCGCAGTCCCTACAGGGTAAGTGGATCGAAGAAAATTGATGACCTGCTCCAGGAATTCAAGCAACACCGTCTTCACATAGCCATTGTGCTGGATGAGCACGGCGGCACGGATGGGCTGGTTACGATTGAGGATGTTATCGAGGAGATTGTCGGCGAGATCAGTGATGAGTACGAGCAGCAGGAGGAGCTGGAGCCGATCCAGAGATTGGAGGCGGGACTGGTCAGCGTGGATGCCGCGGTACACATAGATGACCTCAACGAGGAGCTCGACCTGGGGATTCCTGAGAATGACAACTATGACACCATTGGTGGTTTTGTCTTTTCGAGTATGGGCAGGATTCCCACCATCGGTGATACGTTTGAATTAAAGGGGGTGCATTTTAAGGTGACCAGTGCGGACGAGAGGCGTGTCTACCGGCTGGAACTGCATATTTCCAAAGGAGATGGGCGTGTCGCTGACGGCCCCGGATAAATACGCTTCCCCTGCCGCGGAAGAAGCCGGATTCGAGACCGTGTAGCTCAGAGGTTGTACCCAGTGGTGAAACGCAAGACCCTAGCTATCCCCATTCGCTGCGTAGACTACAGCAACACCAGCCAGGTTGTATCCCTTTTCAGCCGAGAGGAGGGACTTCTCGAGGGGATTGCAAAGGGTGCTCATCGACCGAAGAACTCATTCCAGGGGCCATTTGATCTCGCCGCTATCTATGACCTTGTCTACCTGAAACGGAGGAATCCCGGCTTGTCGATCCTTGCTGAAGCCGAGGTGGTTGATGGCTGGAGGGGGCTTCGTACCTGCTGGAAAAGATACATAGCTGCCAGCCAGCTGCTTGAATTCCTGCGCGGCGTCAGCCTGCCAGCCGACCGTAATCCAGAGCTTTTCGATCTTGCGGTACGAACACTGACGCTCTTCTCAACCGATTCCGTGGAAAACATTCCCTGGTATATGCTTCATTTTGAAATCCGCGCGCTTCATTTGCTGGGATTCATGGGTTCTGTTGATGCCTGTGCAGTCTGTGGTTTACCGTGGCCGGGGGGGAGTCGTCCCGCCTATTTCAATCCGCTGGCGGGAGGACTTGTCTGCAGGAAGTGTAACGAGAAATCCCAGACAATCCCGGGTGGATCAATCACCTTGCCGGGTAGCGGGGTCCTGTTGTTGAAGGACCTGTCGGAGCTGCCTGCTCCTCCCGATTCCAGGGGCCTGGAGAAAAAGAGTTTCAGACAGGTACATTTGTGCCTGGCACACAGTTTTACCGCGCTGTTGGAACGTCCGCTCAAGATGTTAAGATATCAGGCCAGTTGGCTGTAGCTTTTCCGGCAACCTCTTTTTGCCGGGTTCTCATGGAGGGAAGCAATAGATGATTTTGACGGGTCGTTTTCTACCAGGCCTGCTTTGCTTATTGTTGGCGCTGGGATGTGCTAGCTCCCAGATTCCGGAGGTCGATGACAGCCCTCGAATTGATAACGGGGCAGGCGAGACCAGGTGGACAGCTGAGAGCGGCTGGATCCTCCCTGCTTCCGATGAATGGGGGGCTACCGCGCGGGTGCGCCTGGAGGCCCTGAAGGCCTTTGAAGCCGGGGCCTATGCAGACGCATTGGCGGCTCTCAGGTTTCTTGAAGAGTCCCCTGCGGCAGCCAAGATGCTGGACCTCCGATTTTACCTCGGCGAATGCTGCTACCAGCTGGGGCGCTACGAAGATGCTCTCGAATACTACAGGAAGGTCTACCAGGTGGATTTCCCATCGCCGGAGTTTATTGACAAGGCCCGCAGGCGGGTCTTTGAAATAGCCCTGGCCTATCTCAAGGAGAGAAAGACCAGGTCCATGTTGAAGGTTTTCAAGGTGGCTTCTCCGGATTACGGGATCGACATACTGCTGGATCCGGCCGATGGCCTGGTCACAGAGAACCCCTATATCTCCTTCGCAGATGATGCCTACATGGAGGTGGCTAATTATTACTTTGACCAGGGGCAGTATGCAGAATCGGTCCTGCTCTACGACAGCATCGTGAAGATGCTCGAGAGTGAGTGGAAGGAGCTGGCTGAATACAGGTCTGCGCTGGCGGAGTACCTCCAGGTGCGTGGTGCAGTCTATGATGAAAACAAGCTCCTGCAGGCCCGCCGGCGGTTTAAAAACTATCTTCAGAGTTTCCCTCGCGGCGAATACTGGGAGGCGGCCAGGGCGAAGCTTCGTGAGATCAATGAGCTGGAAGGGGAGAAAAACCTGAAGATCGCCAAGTTCTACCTCAAGGAGAGTGAGCTGCGAGCCTGCGAGATTTATCTGCGGGTCGTGCTTGATAATTTCCCCAACTCCCTGGCCGCGCGCGAGGCCAGGGAAATACGCAATCGGATCGAAAAGACATCAAACCAGTGACCAGGCATCAAATAGGCATTTTGTTCCTGTTATGCGTAGCCACTCACCTCTTGCAGGGTTGTGGTTACCGGCTTGGAGTACAGACGCCTCCGGGTGTCTACCGGATTGCGGTGCCTACTTTTACGAACCAGACCTTTCCATTAAGAAGAGATATAGAGACCGAGCTTACCTCTGCCTTGCGTGAGGAGATCCAGGGGCGAACGGGATTGCGCCTGGTGGCTGATGGGCAATCGGATATGACTGTTTACGGCTGGATCCGGGAATTCAGGGAGAAGGTCCTGGCCGAAGGAGAGCTTGACGAGAAGCTGGAGTCGCTGGTTTCCATCCGGATCGACCTCAGGATCGAGGACTACGCCAACAGGACGGTTCGCGAAGAGAAGGTGGTGGAGACACAGCCCCTTTCAGCTTCCCGTGGGGAGAGTATTGACGCGGCGCGAAAACGCGCCATCGACAACCTGGCTGAGAAGATTCTGCTCAAGGTGGAGCCCTGGTAGGAAGGTCGGCAGGTAGAGGGAAACAGGATGGGAATTGAAGATTCTGGAAGACTGGAAGGCATGACCGGCGCTGCTGCACCAGCTGAATTCGAGCTCGAGCTTGCACGTGGTGGACCGTGGAAGATCGGTCCACGGCCGGCGCTGATGGGCATCCTGAATTGTACTCCCGACTCTTTTTCCGACGGAGGCCGGTATGCAGATGCCGAGGCGGCCGTCAGCGAGGCCCTGCAGATGTTTGAGGATGGGGCGGATATTATCGATGTTGGCGGTGAGTCCACTCGCCCGGGAGCTGAGCCTGTTTCTGCGGAGGAACAGCTGGGGCGGATCCTTCCCGTTATCAGGGGAATCAGGGAGCGCTCCGAGGCGATCCTGTCCATCGACACCAGGGACCCCGGGGTGGGGCGGGCTGCGCTCGAAGCGGGCGCCGACGTGGTCAACGATGTCAGTGCCTGCGAAGATCCCGGCTGGATTCCTGTTCTCAATGAATATCAATGCCCTGTTATCCTGATGCATATGAGAGGTATACCGTCTGATATGCAGGAACGTACCCGCTACCCCGATGGGGTGATGAATGAGATCTGTGCTTTTCTCCAGGGACGGATGGAAGAGCTCGAGGCGGGGGGGATTTCCCGGGGGCGTATCGTTCTTGACCCCGGAATAGGTTTTGCCAAGGAGCCTGGGCACAATATCGAGATCATGGAGGGGCTTCGGCAGCTGTGCGAGCTGGGGCGCCCTGTTCTTTTTGGTGCCTCGCGAAAAAGGTTTCTTTCACGAATGCTTGGTGACTCAAGCGATCATGGACGGGAGCCAGCACAGCGGGATGTGGCGACCGTTGCGGCTAATACGATAGCGGTACTTGCAGGGGCCCTGGTCCTCAGGGTGCACAATGTCCCCTATACTCGTGACCTCATCGATGTTGTCGAGGCCATGCAGCTCGGGTCGCCCGGGACAGCGGCGGCCGAGGTGCTGGAACGTTCCGCTCGGGGAGGTGCCTGAGTGTCGAGTTTCCTTGAAGGTTTCTGGAATGCGGTGAGCTGGGTCAGGCTTGAGTACCTGGTAGAGATCCTGGTGATCTACCTGGTCATCTACGCTTTCCTGCGTTTTATGGAGGGCACCAGGGGAGAGGGGATTCTCAAGGGGATCGCCCTGCTGATGCTGACCTTTCCGATCCTGCTTGCGATTGTTGCTGAGCGTTTCGAGCGATTTGATCGCTTGCTTGTGATCATTCGGTTTTTCGGAGCGGCTGCTATTCCCGCGATCGTGATCGTTGTCCAACCCGAGCTGCGTCGTGCTCTTGTCCGTCTCGGCCAGACGAGGTTGTTCGGACTGTTCCTCAAGCGGGAAACCAAGGGCATTGTTGAAGAGATCGTTCGAGCAGCGTTTCGTATGTCGCGGAGAAAAATCGGCGCCCTGGTTGCCATCGAGAGAGAGGTGGGCCTGAGGAATTACATTGAGCATGGAACGCAGGTAGACGCAGTAGTTACAAGCGGTCTGCTCTCGACGATCTTCTTTCCGGGATCTGATCTCCATGATGGGGCCGTTGTTATTAGAGAGGGGAGGATTGCTGCGGCCGGTTGCCTGTTCCCCCTGAGTGACAGTCCCGGGGCAGGGAATGCCGCCGGGACAAGGCATCGTGCAGGTCTTGGGCTCAGTGAAGAGACAGATGCGATTGTCATTGTTGTTTCAGAGGAGACTGGAAATGTGTCTTTCGTGAGCAGGGGCGAGATTGAAAAGGTAGATACAGACCGTTTGCGCGAGTTGCTCGTGCGTCATTTTGTTGATCTCGAGGAGCAGGAAGAAATGGCCGAGATGGAAGACATGTCGGATAGTGCAGGCTACAAGGGCGCCTAGGAATGAAGCTTCAGAAATTATTTTTAGCGAACTGGCGCAGCAAGCTGATCGCATTGTTTTTTTCCGTCAGTATCTGGTTCGTGGCTTACCAGTCGGAAGTGGAAAGGACTACCCTGAAGTACTGGGTGCGCTTCAGGCCTCGCGAGGACGATACGATGGCCATTGTTGGTGTCCGTAAGCCGCAGCAAAAGGTGAGCTACCTGGCCGAAGAAGGTGAGCACGAGGTGGAGGTTACCATCGAGGGGCCGCGGGAACAGGTTGAAGAACTGAGGGCAGGGGAGGGGCAAAAGTCCGCGGTTGAGATCTTTGTTGAGAAAGAGGACACCGACCACGAGTTCAAACAGGAGAATTTCGGATTCCCCAAGTCCGGAGTGTCGATCACGGGATTTCAGCCGGAGAAATATTTCATCCAGCAGAGTGAAATAGAGGAGAGGGTGATCCCTGGTCTCTCCGGGATTGTTGAGGTGGCCAACCGAAAGCCTGAAGACAAGGTCAACATCAAGGTTGACGGTCCCGAGGCAGGCTTGCAGATCCGCGGCCCGAAATCGATCCTGGATGAAGAAAGGGTTACCGTCAAGGTGACGGTTTCGGTGAATTACCAGGGCCGGGTGGATGGCCTTTTTGATTTGCGCCTGGTCCCGGACAAACCCAAGGTGCGGCAGACGGTCCAGATCCTGAAGAATTTCAACCTGGAGAGAGGGGAGAAGGAGCGCTGGGTATGGTTCACCGAGCCTGTGAAGATCCAGGTCAAAGCGGTCCTTGAAGAGAGCCTGGAGCAATACTCGGTTGAGAGGGCGCGCCTGCTTTTCCAGTTGCCGCTGACGCCCGCAGTCTTCAAGGTCAGCCTGAAGGATGTTCCTCTCGGGACAGAGACGATCCCCGTAGCCCTGAAGGGATCCCGGGTGCAGATCGAGCAAATCAGGGAGTTGCCTGAGATCACCCTGGTCGTCCCGCCTCCGACTGAGCTCGATGCTGAGAAGGGGGGGACCTTTACCTTCCTGGAAGGTGATCTCAAGGTGAAGGGTTTTCCTGAGGTGGAGGTTCTTCGCCATGAGAGTCGAAAGGAACGACAGGCTGCTTTCTGGTCCTATGAAATTAGTGTCCCTCTGAAAAAGGGCAGTGAAGAGGAATAGGGATTGTCGAGGAGATAGAAGTGAGCATTTTCGGTACTGATGGTATCCGTGCCAGGGCAGGTGAGGGATTGCTGTCAACAGATTCGGTTGAAGCAATCGGCCGGTCCCTGGCCTCGGTGCTGCATGACCGTGGGGATTTCCCTCTCGATATCGGTACGGAGAGAGGGACTGCCGTATATATCGGGCGTGATACGAGAGAGTCCGGGCCTCAATTGCTCGGGCAATTGTCCGAGGGCTTTCTTTCAGCAGGCCTGGATGTTTGTGATCTCGGAGTCCTGCCAACTCCCGGGATTGCGGAGCTTGCGCGTTCTTCGGCGGAATGCTGCCTGGCAATAGTCCTGTCCGCTTCCCACAACCCTGCCCAGGACAACGGGATCAAGCTCATCTCTGCGGCTGGGTCCAAGGTTTCTGATCAGCTTGAAGAGGAAGTCTCCAGGAGATTTCATTCCGGTGTGTCAGCCAAAGCTCCTCAACGCGGAGCCTTGAGGGATGTTTCAGAAGGGGCGTTTGAACAGTATATCAATTTCCTTGTCTCCACGGCGGGCGGGGGTCTTGAAGGCCGGAAGGTATTTATAGATGCAGCCAATGGGGCTGCCAGCGCAGTAGCTCCCGAGGTGTTCCGCCGTCTCGGTATGGAGGTCAGGTCGATCGGGGACCAGCCGAATGGGAGAAATATCAATGATGGCTGCGGCTCTCTTTACCCCGAGAAACTTTCGCAGGCAGTTCGGGAGTCGGGATTTGATATCGGCTTCTGCTTCGATGGAGATGCGGACAGGCTGATCCCGCTCAGCGCCGGCGGGGCGATCTTTGACGGGGACCTTGTTCTTGCCCTCGGTGGCCGTCAGTACCAGGCTGCCGGGAAGCTCCCGGGCAATGCAGTTGTTGCTACAGTGATGTCCAATATTGGCCTGGAGCGTTCCCTGGGAGAATGTGGCATCCAGCTGATAAGAACCTC
>CAJWZY010000088.1 GCA_913050545.1 uncultured bacterium
CCTGAGGCTCCCTGCACGCTTGGCCAGGTAGGTAGAGAGCGCCACATCGAGCGGATCACTCGTATCAAGAGCCACGTAATCAAATCGATTGTTACGGCAGACCTTGCGCAAGCGGCTGAGAAAATTCTCCAGCTCCTCGAGGTAGGCCTCCTTGAGAAGGCGAGGATTGGCCAGGACCTCATCCATTCCCTCCATGCCCTCAAACATCGTCATATTCTGAAAGGGGAAGGTCCTCTCATCTGTGTCGAGAAGATGAAAGAGGATTACCTCGTGATTGCAGTAGCGCAGATGGTTCAGTCCGCGCTCGATGTGCTCGATATCATCCAGCATGTCGGAGATGATGACGACCAGCCCCCGTCGGTGAATCCTGCCGGCAAACTCGTGCAGGATGACACCAAGATCGGTCTTTTCTTTCAGCCCGGGATTTTCAGCCAGCTCAAGAAGGGTCTTGAGATGGGATCCCGTCGAGCGCGCGCCCACCATATCGCAGACCTTCTCATCAAAAAGCGCCATCCCTACGGCATCCTGCTGGCGCAGGAGCAGGTAGGAGAGCGAGGCCGCCACCATCACTCCGTAGTCAAACTTGCTGACCCCGTCGGATCCGTAGGCCATGGACTCCGAGGCATCGAGAAGTATGTGGGTACTGAGGTTGGTCTCTTCCTCGTACTGCTTGATGTAGAAACGGTCGGAGCGCCCGAAAACCTTCCAGTCGATGTGGCGCACATCATCACCAGGAACGTATTCACGGTGTTCAGCAAACTCGATACTGAAGCCATGGTACGGACTTCGGTGGAGGCCGGAGATAAACCCCTCCACAATCAACCGGGCCTTGATCTCCAGTCGTGATATGCCGTTCAGGACCTTGGGATCGAGGTACTTGGAAGGCGATTCAGAAGCCAATCATCTCTCCCTGAAAACTCTCAACCGACAAAATTAAAGCACAGTAGATAAGGCAATGCCTTGACGCAGTACTCGACTAGCCGCTGGCAGCAGCTCCTGCCGCACCAGTGTCGTGTATGGGCGTTTCCTCCACCAGCCGATCGATGATCGCCTCAGGACTGACCCCTTCGGCTTCCGCGCTGAAGTTCGTCAGGATCCTGTGACGCAGCACCGGGTAAGCAACAGCCTGGACATCCTCGGCAGAAACGTGGTTGCGGCCGTAGAGAACAGCCCTGGCCTTGGCTCCCAGGATAAGGTACTGCGAAGCTCGCGGCCCCGCCCCCCATGCAAGCCAGCCCTTGATGTACTCGGGAGCCTCATCCTTATTGATCCGGGTTGCCCGGGTAAGCCGGAGGACATAGCGAATCACCTCATCCGCAACCGGTACTTTTCGGACAATTTCCTGCAAGCCCATGATCTCCTCACCACTGAGGATTTCTTCAACCTCTGCCTCCGCGCCGACCGTAGTCCTCTTCATGATCTCGACCTCCTCATCTTCGGTCGGATAATCTACGAGGATATTGAACATGAAACGGTCCAGCTGGGCCTCTGGAAGAGGATAGGTACCTTCCTGCTCAATCGGGTTCTGGGTCGCCAGGACAAAGAAGGGCTCATCGAGCTCGTGCTTCTTGCCACCCGCTGTCACCTGGCGCTCCTGCATAGCCTCCAGCAGCGCAGCCTGGGTCTTGGGAGGAGTCCTGTTGATCTCATCGGCAAGAATTACATTGGCGAACACAGGCCCCTGGAGAAACCTGAAGTTCCGCTCTCCCGTACCTTTATCCTCCTGGATCACCTCGGTGCCCGTAATGTCCGATGGCATGAGATCCGGGGTGAACTGGATTCTTGAGAAAGAGAGAGAAAGACAGCGCGCCAGCGTGCTGATGATCAGCGTCTTGGCAAGCCCCGGGACGCCCACCAGCAGGCTGTGCCCCCTGGCAAAAATCGAGATCAGGATCTGCTCGAGAACCTCGTCCTGGCCAACGATCACCTTGCCCAGCTCGGCACGGATCCTGTCGTAACTCTCCCGTAGTTTCTTTACCGCTTCAAGATCTCCGGAACCGAGGGGCTCCTCTGGTGGGGCCTGCTGAACTTCCTGATCCTCGTTTTCACCGGCTTCAGTTTTGTCGATGTCTTCTTCGCTCATCTCGACCTTCACCGCCCTTTCCTGCAGGGCAAAATACCCGCCTGGCAATCCGTCCGGCTGGCATCGTGCTGAGTTTAAATATTGAATTGCAGATGGTCCCTGAAACCCGCACCCGGAAGAACCTTCATTCTTCCAGCAGCAGAATAAGCTACGTAAACCAAGGAAGTGAAAGGGTTTCAAGCCGGGGGAATGATAAAATCAGCCCCCAGCCTAGTCAAACACTATTAGGCCTCCCGGTTCGACTGCCGGGACTCGGTCGGGCCGACCTGCCATTTCTTATGGCCTGCAACAGCGACGCACTCCAGCTCTGCTCCAGCCGGATGCCACACCCGCAAAATCAGCGAGCCGCTCGAAGTCATCCTGTGTCCTCGCAGGAAGCTGTTGAAAGGATCTACAAAGGACGGCTGCCTCCTCTGGAGTTGTGCTTGCTTTCTCTATTGCTCCCCATATACTTACCCGATCGATTTTCACTTAAGCGGCGCCCAGCGCTGCACTTGTCTCCTTCTTGGGAGACGACTCCAGGGAGTCTCAGATGCACTCGGACGGGCAAACTGCCAGCGTCCTCTTTGAAAGAGGGGATGGTCTTACCTACAACGATTTCATCGTTCTGCCCGGACATATTGATTTCGCTGCCACCGATGTCGGCTTGTCCACCTACATCACTCGCCGGATCGCCCTGAAGAACCCCATCTGCAGCTCGCCGATGGACACGGTGACCGAAAACAAGATGGCCATCGGAATGGCACTGCTGGGTGGAATCGGGATCGTCCACTACAACAACACTCCGGAGGCCCAGGTCGAGGAGGTGCGCAAGGTCAAGCGGTTTGAGAACGGCTTCATCACCGACCCGGTGGTGCTCGGACCCAAGAACGCCATTGCCGATGTAGACCTGATCTTCCAGGAACAGGGTTTCTCAGGCATTCCCATCACAGAGGACGGAACCATCGAGGGTAAATTGGTGGGAATCGTCACCAACCGGGATGTTGATTTCGAGCCGGACCGCAGCCACCTCCTCGAAGAGGTTATGGTTACCGACCTGGTAACGGCCCCCGAAGGAGTCACCCTGAACGAGGCAAACAAGATCCTTCGCCAGTCTAAAAAAGGAAAGCTGCCGATCATCAACGAGAAGGGGTGCCTTGTTTCCCTCGTATCACGAACGGACCTGAAAAAGAACAGGGACTTCCCCGAGGCCAGCAAAGATGAAAGCAAGCAACTCAGGGTCGGCGCGGCCATCTCTACCCAGCAGGCGGACCGTGAAAGACTCGCGGGACTGGTCGAGGCAGGCGTCGACCTGGTCGTTATTGACGCCGCCCAGGGAGACTCGGTCTTCCAGGTCGAAATGATCGAGGAGATCAAGAAGAACTACCCGGCCGTAGATGTACTCGCGGGCAACGTGGTGACCACCAACCAGTGCGAGAACCTGATCGATGCCGGCGCAGACGGCATCCGAATCGGCATGGGCCCCGGCTCTATCTGTATTACCCAGGACACCATGGCTGTCGGTCGAGCCCAGGCGACTGCAGTTTACCAATGTGCCAGGTATTGCAGAACGCGTGGGATCCCGGTGGTTGCCGACGGAGGGATCAACAATACAGGAGCCCTTGGAAAGGCCCTCGCGCTGGGAGCCAACGTGGGAATGATGGGCTCTATGTTTGCCGGAACACAGGAAACCCCTGGAGATTATTTCTACAAGGACGGAATGCGGGTCAAGAAATACCGGGGCATGGCCTCTGTCGAGGCCATGGAGCGGGGAGGTGGAAAACGCTATATGTATTCCAACAGGAACATCAAGGTCGCACAGGGAGTGTCCGGCCTTGTTGTCGACAAGGGATCGGCCTATGACCTGGTTCCTTACCTCGTACAGAGCCTGCGCCAGTCATTCCAGGACATGGGACACCGTACAATCGAAGATCTTCACCTGGCCCTTGAAAACGATGGGATCCGTTTTGAAAGACGATCACCTTCTGCTCAGCGCGAAGGTGGTGTCCATGGCCTCATGGCCTACGATGAACCCTTCAGGGAGGGCGGGCGAGAGAGACAATAATCACTCCCCCTGTTGCCCCTGTGCCTGCTAAGCTATCGTAAATTCCCCAGGACCCTGCCGGCCCTGGCTTTTTCCCAATTGATTACCCGGAACCAGATCCTTGCCTGAATTCGTAGCAATATTGGACTTCGGCTCTCAGTACACGCAGCTGATCGCACGCCGGATCCGTGAACAGAAGGTCTACTGCGAGATCCTGAAGTGTGATACTTCCCCGGAGGAGCTCTCAAGCAGACAGCTGAAGGGAATTATCCTTTCAGGTGGTCCTTCTGGTGTCTACGAAGAGGATGCCCCACGCTGCAATCCGGCTATCTTCGACCTCAACGTTCCCATCCTGGGAATCTGCTACGGCATGCAGCTTGGTTGCGAAATTCTCGGCGGAAAAGTGGTTCCTGCGCAACATCGTGAATACGGCTCCACCGAGATAGAAATCTCGCAGGAAGACGACCTCTTCAGCGGCCTCGACACCTCGACCACTGTCTGGATGAGCCATGGGGACCGTGTTACCGATATCGAAGAGGGATTCGACACCATCGCAAAAACAGAGAACTGTCCCCACGCCGGTATCCGGCACAGGGAATCAGGTTTTCGTGGAATCCAGTTCCATCCCGAGGTGACGCATACGCCCGAAGGAACAACGATCCTCCGCAACTTCCTCTACTCCATCTGCAACTGCTCGGGGGACTGGTCACTGAGCAGGTTCATCGATGAGAAAACGGCTGAACTCAAAGAAACCATCGGCTCCAAGAACGTCGTCCTCGGCCTCTCCGGTGGCGTCGATTCAAGTGTAGTCGCTCTCCTTCTTGACCGCTCTATCGGCAAGCAACTGACCTGTATTTTCGTCGACAACGGGGTGTTGAGAAAAGATGAACGTGAACAGGTAAGGACCATGTTCACCGACAACTACGAGTTCAACCTGCGGGTTGTCAATGCGACAGAGCTCTTCCTCAACAACCTCGCCGGCGTTGTAGACCCCGAGGAAAAACGTAAACGAATCGGTAATACGTTCATCGATGTCTTCAAGGAAGAAGCTGCCGACATCCCGGATGTCGAATTCCTCGCCCAGGGAACGCTCTATCCCGATGTCATCGAGAGCATCTCTCCCATAGGCGGCCCCTCGGCCACCATCAAGAGCCACCACAATGTCGGTGGCCTGCCTGAACAACTCGGCTTTGAACTTGTGGAGCCCCTCAGGAGCCTGTTCAAAGATGAGGTTCGCCAGATCGGCAAAGAGCTAGGCCTCGCCCCTGAGCTCCTGCACAGGCAGCCATTCCCCGGGCCTGGCCTCGCGGTCAGGGTGCTCGGGGAAGTGACCGCGGACAACCTCGACATCCTCCGCAACGCAGACGTCATCATCCAGGAAGAGATCGAACAGTGGGAAGGTTACCCTGGCATCTGGCAATCCTTCGGGGTCCTGCTCCCTGTGCAGACAGTGGGAGTAATGGGAGACCAGAGAACCTACGACAATGTTATCGCCCTTCGCATCGTGGAATCGCTCGATGGAATGACAGCCAACTGGATCCACCTTCCCCAGGAGATCCTGGCTTCTATTTCATCCCGGATCTGCAACGAGGTACATGGAATCAACCGGGTCGTCCTCGACATCTCCTCCAAGCCTCCATCCACTATCGAATGGGAATGAGCAGGCGAGCCCCATGACCGACCAGGAAGGCAAACTCGACGCCAGCGGGAGATGCTTCGCAATTGCCGCCTCCCGCTTCAACGATTTCATAGTGGAAGGTCTTCTCAAGGGGGCCCGGGACACTCTCATGGAGCTCGGAGCCGGAGAAGATTCCATCGAGGTCTACCAGGTTCCAGGTGCCTTCGAGATCCCGGCGATAGCACGCAAACTGGTTGGAGAGAAGAGGTTCGACGCGGTCATATGCCTTGGAGCCGTTATCCGTGGTGAAACTCCGCATTTTGACTACGTCGCAGGCGAATCAGCGCGCGAGCTTGCCCACCTGGCGGCCAGGAGCCCCATACCGGTCATCTACGGGATCCTGACAACTGACACCATCGAGCAGGCGCTTGACCGGATCGAATTCAGGGAGGACGGCAACAAGGGCTCCTATGCAGCCAGGGCTGCTGTGGAAATGGCGAACCTCTTCGCCACGCTGAAGGGGAGCCACACTCCTGATGCCTAAGCGAAACAGAACACTCGCCAGGGAGATCGCCCTGCAGACGCTCTACCAGCAGGACCTCGCGGGCAACAACACACAGAAAATGTGGCTCTACAGGGATTGGGAAATCAGCGCGATCCTGTCGGAGGCCACCGAGAACCACGAGATCCGTGACTATGCCAGGGTGCTCATCCTCGGAACGCTGAAAAACATCCGGGAGCTGGATGAGCGCATCATCGAGGTCACTGACAACTGGAAGCTTGAGAGAATTGCCGCCGTGGACCGTGCAGCTCTTCGCCAGGGGCTCTACGAGTTGCTCGAGATAGCGGAGGTGCCTCCAAAGGTCGTCATCAATGAAACGGTCGAGTTGGCTAAGACCTTCAGCACTGCCAAGTCAGGCGCCTTTGTTAACGGGGTTCTTGACAAGCTCTACCAAAACCTGTTAGCCACTTCCGAAAGCTGACAAAAAAAGAAGAATCCGGAGGCCGGTTGAATGGCATGGTTCAAGAACTGGATATCGGGCAAGAAGAAACCACCCGAGGCGGCACCCGCAGAATCCGGTGACACCCCACTGGAAGAAGAAAAGCCGGCAGAAGAGACTCCCGCGATAGAAACCGAGCCCGTGGAGCCGGCCCCTGCTGCCCCAGCCCCACAGCAGCAGGAAGATCCGGAGGAGAAACCGGAGGAGAAACCGGAGGAGAAACCGGAGAAAAAGAAGAGGTCAGCCTGGTCGATCCTGCGCCGAGGTCTGGAGAAGACCCGCAAGAGTATTGCCGGGGTCTTCAGCCTGGGCAGGGCCATCGACGAGGAGCTCGTCGATGAAATCCAGGACAGTCTCATCACAGCTGATTTCGGACCGGAAACCGTAACCGAACTGATCGAGGGAGAGGACGGCCTGCGCAAGGCCTGGAAAGAAAAGAAGCTCAAGGAATCAACCGAGGTCCGCGATTTCCTCAAGGACCTGCTGAAGAGCAATCTCAAGAAAAGAGACAACAGCCTCCTGCAGGCAACCGAGGCACCGACTGTTATCCTGGTTTCCGGGGTCAACGGAACCGGCAAGACCACCAGCATCGCGAAGCTCGCCCACAGGCTCACTGCCGGGGGCAAGACTGTTATTCTTGCCGCAGCTGACACCTTCCGCGCCGCTGCGGTTGAACAGCTGACCATCTGGAGCCAGCGACTCGGCATCGAGATTGTAACCGGGGAGGCTGATTCCGACCCGGCCTCCGTAGCCTACCGGGCAGCAGAACAGGCCGTCGAATCAGGGGCTGATTACCTCATCGTGGATACTGCCGGACGGCTCCACACCCAGACCAACCTGATGAAAGAGCTCTCCAAGATCCGCAATGTACTGGAGAAGAAAGTCAGCGGGGCCCCGCACGAATCATTACTGGTTCTCGATGCCACCACTGGACAGAATGCCCTCCTGCAGGCCTCCAACTTCCTGGAGGCAGTCGAGGTCAGCGGCATCGTCCTGACGAAGCTGGATGGAACCGCCAAGGGTGGAATCGTGGTCGCCATCAACAACCGCCTCCAGATCCCCGTCAAGTTTATCGGGGTTGGAGAACAGATTGAAGACCTCGAGGCCTTTGACCCTGACGGTTTCGTCGATGCCCTGCTCGATTCAGCCGAAAGCACCAGCTGAGAACCGGTGCTTTCGATCAGAATCCGAACGGCAGGCAACCGGACTCGTTCAATCGGAACGGCAGGCTCAGGCTCTGCAGTGACTGGCTCTCACCGGTGCCGAACTTCGACTGGAAGTAGACACTGAATCGAACGAATCTCGTACCCTTGAGGTTCCTCGGGTCACGCACCAGGCCCTTC
>CAJWZY010000089.1 GCA_913050545.1 uncultured bacterium
CGGGGGCAGCCCCTGTTTCCCCCCCTCGGTGCCCAGCCTCGATTCAGCAGGCTTCATCTTCAGCCTGCCCGGTCGAGCACGGCGGAGGGACCGGGGGATTTCTGTCGTGCCCTGCGTTCACATCTCGAGGGGGCGTTGCTGGAAGGGATCCGCCAGGTGAACGGTGATCGAATCGCCGAGCTCTCCTTCTCCACCGCTGCCGGCCGCATCCAGATGGTGCAGGAGTTGTTCGGGGCACGCCCGGAGATCCTGCTGCTCGATGACGAGCAGAAAATCATCTGTGCCCTCTCTCTTGTTGCTGGCGCCCGGTCACGCCATGAACGCGGCGCGGTCTACGAGTTCCCCCCTTCTCCGGCTGAAGCGGCGGTTCCGGAGCTGTCCGGTTGGCTGGAGCGCGGCGGCGATGGCGAGTTTCCTGTGAGCTTCCAGGTTGCAGAGAGAATGGCGGCGGCTGAGTCCGAGGCTCTTTTCCTGGAGAAAAAGAAGAACCTCGCCGGGGCTCTTGCCCGTGAACAGACGCGGCTGCAGAAGATTGTCGGCAAGCTCGATGCAGAGCTCGCTGCTCTCGAAGGATTCGAGCGCCTCAAGGAATTCGGTGAGCTTCTCAAGGGGTCCTACGGGAGCCTGCGGAGGGGGCAGGCAGAGATTGAGCTGGTAGATTATTTTTCTCCCGGGCAGGAGCCTGTTCGGATCGAGCTCGATCCCAGGCTTGCTCCTGAAGAGAACATTGAGCGCTATTTTAAGCGCTATCGTAAGGCCAAGCGGGCAGGCCCCTCCATCGAAGCACGCAGGGGGGAGGTCGAGGCGAGAGTCAAAAAACTGGCCCAGCTTGGTGAGGAGGTTCTGGAGGCTGCGGATGAAGAGGTTCTCGACAGGGTCTCGCAGGAGGCGGCCGGGTACCTGAGGGCCAAGAAGCGCTCGCGCAAGTCGTCGAAGGTGGAGGGCATCTCCGGTCCGAGAAGCTTTGTTTCATCGGAGGGCTTCACGATCCTGGTTGGGCGAAATGCGCGCCAGAATGACCAGCTGAGTCTTCGTACGGCGCACGGCAACGATATATTTCTGCACGTCAGCGGCCGGCCCGGGGCTCATGTCATCATCCGCACGATTCCCGGCAAGACGGTTCCCAGGGACACCCTGCTGGAGGCGAGCCAGCTGGCTCTCTATTACAGCATCACCAAGCGTTCGGGCGCTGTCTTTGTCGATGGGGCAGCGGCCGAGGTGGATTATACGCCAGCCAAGCTGGTGTCGAAGCCAAGAGGGGCTCCACCTGGGCTGGTTATGCTGAGCAGTCACAAAACGCTGCGGATTCGACTCGACAGGGATATTTTCGAACGGATCCGGGCGGGCAGCTAAATTGACCCCGGGACGGTCTCGTGTTAGGTTCTCAACAGTGAAGAGAAGAGACAGCACTTCGAGTCGTCGCCGGGCGCTTCGAGGGGACAGGATTCGCCTTTGGATTCCATCGCTTGTCCGGGAATAGCAGTTGTCCAGGAATACAAAAGGTAAGGAATACGATACAAGCATGAAAAGCATGAAACGCTTTGCGGCCTCGGCCGTTCTGGTTTTCGCGGTTCTTTCCCTGGTGGGTTGCGGGTCGCCGGGGGATAAAGATCCGTCGAAGCTCGGCTCCGTGGAAAAGGCGCAGACGGTCACCAGGCTGCGCAAAGAGGCTGAAATCTGTTTGCAGCAGTTCGTCGCATCGGAAGGGGATGAGGACGGTATTGATATCGATGCGCTGCTTTGTTACGTCGAGAAGCTCAAGACAACGACCAAGATCTACCCCAATCCCAACCTGTGTTCGAGTTGTTACGCCCAGTATGGTGAGGCTCTGCGCATGCTTGGAGGCTATTACAGGACCCTGAGTCTGAAACAGGAGGAGTCCGCAACCAAGGCTGATTCCGAGCGCCAGGCGGCCCTGAAGAAGCTCAGCGAGGAAAATGCCCAGAAAGCGGAGAGAAACTACCGGCTGGCTCTGACCCAGTTCAATCTGCATGTAGCCAGCGGCCAGGTCCTCAACTGGGTTTACTGGAAGGGGTTCGAGGTTTCAGCTCGGCTCGATCAGTACACCATGGCACTGAAATACCTCAAGCTCTTCGAGCAGAACAACACTCTCGATGATGCAGAGAAGGTGAAGCTCACCAAGTGGCGCAAGTGGACCGACGACCGGATCAAGAAACAGCTGCGCGATCGGGTCCGGGAAGAGCTGAAGTAGCGACCTTGGGCGGCCTCCAGGTAAGCCGGGTTTTTAGTCCTTAACAGCCTGGGTAGGTTTTCCTCTCTAATGGCAGTGCGAAGGGGTTCATCCCCCTGTCAGCGCGGGATTTCCTCAAAATCCCCCCAAAACAGCCACAAAACTGCCAATTTGACATTTTTTTCTGTCGAAGGCCGTGTCTGCAGGTATGATCTTTGGGTTATTAAGAGTTCCTGGGGACGGAAATATGCCAGAAAGTCAGGGAATGAGCGTTTCAACTTCGCCGAAGAAGGCCGGGGTAGATGTATCTGCCATGGCGGGAAGCCTGGTCCACGAGATCAAGAACCCGCTTTCAGTGATCAACCTGAACGCCCAGCTTCTGCAGGAGGAATGGAAGGATGCAGACACTCCCAAGGAGCAGAGAGCCCTGAAGCGGTTTGCGACCATGGCGGCGGAGGTCCAGCGGGTTGAGCAGATCATTGAAACTTTCCTGCGTTTCACCGAGCGCCATGAGCTCTCCCTGGAGGTCAGGAATCTCAACGAGATGCTCGAAGACCTAGGTGAGTCGGCTGCCGCCGAGGCTGAACGCTCCGGAGTGCAGTTCCGCCTGGGGCTCCTGCCCGCATTGGAGTCGTTTTCTTTTGATATCGGCCTGTTGCGCCAGGTCTTTCTGAACCTGGTGCAGAATGCCTGCCAGGCGATGAGCGCCGGGGGGGGAGAGTTGATACTCAAGACTGACCGGGCCGAGCGGGATGGGATTGAATACGCTGTCGGTGAGGTGATCGATACCGGCCCGGGGATCGAGAGCGACAAACTGGAGCGGATTTTCGAGCTCTATTACTCGACCCGTAATCGCGGCAGCGGCTACGGCCTGGCGATATCGAAGAGAATCGTTGAAGAGCATGGGGGGTTCATCGAGGTGCAGAGCGAGGTGGGTAAGGGCAGCCAGTTTTCCGTTTACCTGCCCCTTGAGGGGAAAGACAAATGAGCGTTGAGAGCAAAGAAGAGCTCCAGTCGGGCCCGGTTGAGGCCGGCGGGGAAGAGGTGGATCGCGGCCGGGGGCTGATCCTGATCGTCGACGACGATCGCAACCATGCCGAGGGCTCAAGCGATGCTCTCGAGCTGGTCGGCTTCCGCTGTGATGTTGCCACCAGTGGCGCTGAGGGAATCTCGATGCTGTCGAGGCGCCAGTATGATCTCGTGCTGACCGACCTGGTTATGGACGAGGTTGACGGCATGCAGATCCTGAGGCAGGCCCAGCAGATCAATCCCTTCGTCGCGGTGGTTGTTTTTACCGGGCATGCAACCATAGAAACGGCTGTCGAGGCCCTCAAACGCGGTGCTGTGGACTATCTCGTCAAGCCGCTGAACATCGAGGGACTGCGGGTGCGGGTAGAGAGGGCGCTCGAGCACCAGGAGCTTGTCCGGGTGAACCGCAATCTTGAGGAGCGCCTCGACAAGCGCTTCGGATTTGAAGGAATCATCGGTAACAGCGAGTCGCTGCGCAAGGTTATCGAGCTGTGCCGGCAGATTGCCGAGACCGATGTATCTGTCCTCATCACCGGCGAGAACGGGACAGGTAAGGAGCTCATAGCCCAGGCCCTGCACGAGAACAGCCTGCGCCGTAATCGTCCGCTTGTGCCGCTCAATTGCGCGGCTCTCTCGCCCCAGCTGGTTGAGAGTGAGCTCTTCGGCCACGAGAAGGGAGCCTTCACAGGCGCCAATTTCCAGAAGAAGGGACGCTTTGAATTCTCCGACCGTGGAACTCTCTTCCTGGATGAGGTTGGTGATATCCCGCTCGAGACCCAGGTGAAGCTGCTGCGGGTTCTTGAAGACGGCAAGATTACCCGGGTCGGGTCGAACAAGCCGATCAAGGTTGATGTGCGCCTGATCTCTGCCACCAACTGCGAAATTGAGACCCTGATTAAGGATGGATCCTTCCGCGAGGATCTCTACTACCGGCTCAAGGTCGTTACCGTCCATCTGCCTCCCCTGCGCGAGCGCCGGCAGGATATTCCACTGTTGTTGAACCATTTCATTGGCGAGTTCTCCCGGGCGCATAAAAAACCGGTACGGGAGATCGAACGAGAGGCGGTCAATATTCTCAATTCCTATGCCTGGCCGGGTAACATCCGGGAGCTCAAGCACGTGGTCGAGAATATGGTGGTCGTATCCCAGGGGCCTGTCCTCGCGGTTGAGAATCTGCCTGAGAATATTCACCAGGGTGAACAGAGGTCCTCTGCCGATGTTCATTCCCTGCTGGGCGTGCCCCTCAAGGAGGTGGAGGAGGTTCTCATCAAGGCTACCCTGGAGCAGGTCTGCGGTAACCGCCAGGAGGCCGCCAGCATCCTGGGGATCGGGGAGCGAACGATGTACCGCAAGCTGAAGGAGTACGGCTTGACCTGAGCCGAGTCTCCTTGCTCTTCTGCCAGCGTGACAAGTTGGGCAGAAGATAATTCTGTCAATTTGGCAGGAACAGGCCTGTATGAAAGGCCTCAGAAATAACTATAAAAGTTGTAAAGTGTTATATTTAAATGGTTAACGGTAAACACCCGGGTTGATGGGAACGCTATTTGCATTTCTTACAGGACAGAAGTGATGCCTGTTCCGCCGGATTGCCCGAAGGTCGGGAAGACCGGGTGCGTTGAGCACGAGCGTTCCGGTACAGGTTGAATCAGAAGACAATACCAGAAATAAGAGTCTGAAACTCGAGGGGATTGAGATGTCAAAAATCATAGGAATCGATCTTGGAACCACGAACTCAGTCGTGGCGGTTATGGAGGGCCAGGAGCCCACTGTCATAGCCAATGCAGATGGAAACAGGGTCACGCCCAGCGTGGTGGCCTTTACCGACAAGGGGCGATTGGTTGGCCTGCCCGCCAAGCGCCAGGCGGTTACCAACCCCAAGCGCACTATTTTCTCCATCAAGCGTTTCATGGGGCGCCGCCATGCAGAGGTCTCCAGTGAAGAGAAAATGGTCCCCTACCCGATCAGTGGGGGGGAAGATGAGCTGGTCAAGGTAGAGATTGATGGCAAGAGCTACACGCCTCCGGAGATCTCGGCTATCGTTCTGCAGAACCTCAAGGAAACAGCTGAAAGCTACCTGGGTGAGAAGGTTGAGAAGGCAGTCATCACGGTGCCCGCCTATTTCAACGACTCGCAGCGCCAGGCCACCAAGGATGCGGGTAAGATTGCCGGCCTGGAGGTCGAGCGAATTATCAACGAGCCGACCGCTGCCGCGCTGGCCTACGGGCTCAAGGGTAATAAGTCCGGCGAGAAGGTGGCCGTCTTTGATCTCGGTGGAGGCACCTTTGATGTTTCCATCCTCGAGGTGGACGAGGGGTTCTTCAAGGTCCTCTCCACCAATGGCGATACTCATCTCGGTGGAGATGATTTTGACCAGGTCCTGATCGATCACATTGCTGATGAATTTCAGAAGGAGCAGGGTATCAATCTGCGTGGCGATGACATGGCCCTGCAGCGCCTGAAGGAGGCGGCGGAGAAGGCCAAGTGCGAGCTCTCCACAAAGAGCGCCACCGATGTGAACCTTCCCTTTATCACCGCGGACCAGGGCGGGCCGAAGCATCTCCAGATGGAGATTACCCAGGCCGTCTTTGAGCAGCTGATCGATGAATTGATCGACCGTCTGCGCAAGCCCTGCACGAAGGCTCTCCAGGATGCGGGCTTTACGCCTGACCAGGTCGATGAGATCGTCCTGGTGGGAGGCTCGACGCGGATTCCTTCGGTGCAGAAGGTTGTCCAGGAGATCTTCAAGAAGGAGCCCAACCGTTCGGTCAACCCCGATGAGGTTGTCGCCCAGGGCGCAGCCATCCAGGGCGGGATCCTGCAGGGAGACGACAATCTCAAGGATGTTCTATTGCTTGATGTCACCCCGCTTTCGCTGGGTATTGAGACCCTCGGGGGCGTTATGACCAAGCTTATAGAGCGCAACTCGACCATCCCCACTCTCAAGAAAGATGTCTATTCCACTGCGGCTGACAATCAGCCGGCGGTCGATATCAAGGTGTTCCAGGGAGAGCGTGAGCTCTGTAAGGACAACCGCCTGCTCGGTAGTTTTGTGCTCGACGGTATTCCCCCGGCCCCCCGGGGGACACCCCAGATCGAGGTTTCATTCGACATCGATGCCAATGGCATTCTCAAGGTTTCAGCCAAGGATCTCGGCAGTGGCAAGGAGATGACGATCAAGATCGAATCTTCCAGCGGCCTCTCCGAAGACGAGGTCGACAAGATGAAGGCCGATGCAGAGGAGCATGCCGAGGATGATCGCAATGCGCGCGAGGTGATCGATCTGAAGAACCAGGTTGATGGCCTGGTCCACCAGAGAGAGAAGCTCCTGGAGGACAACAAGGACAAGCTCTCCGAGGAGGAGAGAACAGGGTTGCAGAATGCGCTCGATGCTCTGAAGTCAGCCAGGGATGCTGAAAATGTCGAGGGCATGAAGAGCAGCATGGAAGAGGTTGAGAAGCTTGCCACCGCGCTTGGTGAGAAGCTGTACAAGGATGCGGCTTCCTCCGCCCAGGCTGCAGGGGAGGGGGCTGATTCCTCTGCCGGGGGCGGCGATGCAGCCAGCCAGGACGAGGACATCATCGACGCCGACTTCGAGGTGAAGGACAAAGCCGCTGAGCCTGCTCCGGCAGCTGGCGAACCGGCTCCGGCAGCCGGCGAGGAGGCGGGGAAGGAAGAGGTGAAGGACTGAGAATGGCTCCAGGCTGTTTTCGCCCCGCTTCTCATTCAACATTCAACAGGCCGGGAGTTTTTGAGCTCCCGGCCTTATTTCTTTTGCAGGCCGGCTCGTTTTCCGATTGGAGGGATCTTACCGGAACTAAACGGGTTTTTTCTGCCCGCTGGGAGATTGCGGGGACAGGAGGATTACAATTGACGGGTTGATTACAGTAATATTGAGGCTTCCAATGCTCCTGTCGGGCCCGGTGAAGCGCTCGGCGGGCACCAGGTAAAGAACCCCAATCGAGATCTATCGGAGCCTTCAGATGAAAGTAACCCTCAAACCTTCGGCCGGCCGCAGCGCCGCTCGCGTCGTCCCCGTTTTTTCAGAAGGAGGGGGGAAGGAGAACACCTCCGGTCTCGATCCGGCCCTGGCCGCAGTGGTCAAGACTGCCTGTTCCCCTGGAATCTTCGCCGGCAAGAAAGGTGAGGTTCTGCCCCAGGTGGCTCCGGGTTCTCCTGGTGAAAAGACCCTGTTTCTCGTCGGCCTCGGTCCGCGCAAGAAAGTCACTGGAGAGGTTCTGCGGATGGCCTTCGGCAATCTCGGCAGGCGTCTCGGTGGGCTGGGGGGAAAGAGCGTGGCTCTTTCGATTTGCCAGGGTGCGATTGTGCCCTGCATCAAGAAGCTCGGTGGTGCAGATGCTGTTCGTGCAATCGTTGAGGGATGCCGTCTTGGAGCCTACGATTACCAGTCGCAGAAGGGGGGCAAAAAACCCCGCAAGCCGACTTCGACCCTGGTGCTCGAGAGTGGAGATTCTGAGGTAAAGGAGCTACGGGCAGGACGGAAACTTGCCGAGGCCTGCGTTGAGGGAGTGAACCTCGCCAGGGAGCTGGCCAATACCCCGGGCAACTATCTCTACCCGGCAAGCCTTGCTGCCAGGGCACGGGCCATGGCGCGCGCCAGTGGGCTGAAATGCAAGGTGCTCGGTGAGAGTGACCTGCGTCGCGAAAAAATGGGCGGAATTCTCGGGGTGGCCCAGGGAAGTGACCGGGCGCCAAGGCTCATCCAGCTGGAGTACTCTCCACGCGGCAAGGTCGAGAAGACCCTGGTGCTCTATGCAAGCCATTATTACACCATTGAAACGAGTGACCCGGTCAGTGTGAGCATCCTGAATCAGG
>CAJWZY010000090.1 GCA_913050545.1 uncultured bacterium
GAGGCGCTCGGTGCGGCGAACGCCGGGGTCATCGCATCGAGAAACGGCAGGGCCACAGCGGTCCCCATACCCCTCAGGAAGGTACGACGCGGCAATGCTGTCCCCATGGTCATGACTCCGGGATCCTCCTCATCCTGAATGGTACGCTATCGACGACGGCAGCGACCAGTGCAGAAAACCGATAGTCCCCCGACTGGGCTCGTCTCCTAATCTCCCGCACAGCTGGCCGGTCGTACCACTCCAGGCCCCGGCCGACTGCGTAGGTTAGCAACTTCTCGGCCAGTGCTTCGACAAACTCGTGCCGACGAGCTAGCAACACGCCTCGCAGTCCAGCTGGTCCATCGACCAGCGTCCCGTCGGGCAGCGCTCCGGACGCCTCTACCGCCACGCCGTCATCCTCAGTCCGGTAGGCGCCTACCGCGTCGAAGTTCTCCAAGGCAAACCCAATCGGGTCGAGTCGTGCGTGACAGACGGCGCATGCCGGGCTAGCGCGGTGTAGCTCTAACGCTTTTCGCAAATTGCCCGCTGAGGTCTCGGCACTACTGGCGAGCGTCGGCACGTCAGGCGGGGGTGGAGGAGGGGGCGCACCCAGCAGATTCTCGAGTACCCACTTGCCCCGTAGTACCGGCGACGTCCGGGTCGGATACGACGTCACCATCAACACACTGCCGTGGGTCAAGATGCCACGACGTGGGGTGCCCGCCAACGACACACGACGAAAGTAGCCCCCCTCTACTCCCTCTATGCCGTAGAACGCTGCCAAGCGCTCGTTAAGAAACGTGTAGTCGGCATCGATCAGGTCCAAGACACTCTGGTCCTTGCGAATCAGATGTCCCAGGAACTCCTCTGTTTCACGTTGAAAAGCATGGCGGAGCCCCTCGTCGAACTGTGTGAATCGTTCAGGGTCTGGTGTCCAATCCGCCACGTTGCGAAGGTGCAGCCACTGCCCACCGAAGTTGTCAACCAACGCCCTCGCCCTCGGATCAGCTAGCATCCGCGCGATCTGAGACGACAGCACGCCAGGTTCGTCGAGCCGCCCCTCTTCTGCTAACCCGAGCAACTCGTCATCTGGGATGCTGCTCCACAAGAAAAATGAAAGCCGCGACGCCAAGTCAATGTTCCCGAGACGATACAGATCTCCAGGCTCAAGCCCCTCCGGGGCACGTACTGTCCGAAAAAGGAAATTCGGCGACACGAGCACACCACTCAGGCCCATCTCAATGCCATCATCGAAGCTTCCACCGTCCGTAAGTCCGACCGTAAATAACTCAACTAGAGGATCAACGTCAGCCACCGTGACCGGACGTCGATAGTCGCGCCTGGCCAGTCTCCCCAGAATCTCCCTCGCACAGGGCTCCTCTGGTCCGCCAACTTCCGGCCTGCACACAAAAATTCGTCGGCGACTCTCAGTCTCTCCGGGACCGGTCGGCGTAAATGGCCCACCAACGAGCAGGTAGTCAACGGAGACTCCGTTGGGTTCACGCATCTCGCTACCTTCGGTCTTCGCGTACTCCGTGAGAAAACCGGCGGCAATTTCGTGTTCACCCGCGGACAGCCGCAACCGTAATTCGAAATTTCGGGTTCCCTGGTTAGCTTCCTGTCCGTCGAAGTCCGCATCGAAAAGCCGCGTTCGCACCCCATCCACGCGCAGATCGAGTTTCGGGGCAGGCAGACCGGGCGCGCGGCGCCCGCGGACCCGCACGGTGAACACGTATTCGGCATCGAACGCAAAAAAATGTTTAAACAGGATGCCGCCGCGCACGTTCGGCGGCAGCCCGTCAATCGCCTCGTCTGTGATTTCCTTAAGCGGAATTGTCTTTGCCCCGCGCAGGCCTTCATTGGCGGTAACCACGATGCTGCAGGTAGAATCAAGAATTCTCGTTCGCAAAGAATCCGCGCTGAATCCACCGAATACCACGCTGTGAACTGCCCCGATCCGGGCACACGCCAGGACGGCGACCGCCAACTCGACAACCATCGGCAGGTAAATACAAACCCGGTCGCCCTTGGCGACCCCGAGTGCACGCAGGCCAGAGGCAAAACGGCAGACCTCCCCGAGAAGCTCCTGGTAGGTCAACTTCTTCGAATCGGCCGGGTCGTTTCCTTCCCAGATGATAGCCACCTCATCTCCCCGGCCAGCTTCTACATGGCGGTCAAGGCAATTTGCGGACGCGTTCAGTTGCCCGCCTTCGAACCAGCTGATGGAAGGATCTTCAAAGTCCCATTCGCACACATTATCCCATCTTTTGATCCACTCGAGCCGCTCCGCCTTCTCGGCCCAGAAAGATTCTGGATCTTCGATGCTACGTTGATAATCTTCTCTGTATTGCCCCAGGCTGCCGATGTGTGCGCGCTCGCTGAAAGCTGCGGGCGGCGGATATTTGGAGTCCGATCCTTCAGACATCGCATTTCCTCCCAGTGTTGTTCATTTACACGACCATCCTGAGAATATAACCCATTTCCCCCCTCTGATGGGAGAGGCTGGGACGAAGAGGTCATGTGATGTGATAAACTCCCGGCGCTATGACCATCCAAGCTGCCAGCCTGACTGCCTTGACGCCCGATGAGGCTGTAGCCACCGCAAGTGCCATCCTCGATGCGGGATACGAGGGCATCATCCTCGAGAACCCCATCCACCAGGATGCATGGCGCGCATTGCTCCCCCTGTTGCCAAGAGAGTCTGTAAAAGCGATGCAGCTCTTCCTGCCCTGTCCACGTGGACAGCAACCCGGGAGCACATCTCCATACGAGGTTGCAACAGAGAACCCCAGGAGTCGTGAGGGGATGCTTCGCCAGGCGAGAAAAACCCTTGAGGCGGCGGACCAGGTTGGCTCTCCGATCATACTCCTGCCAGTCACGCAACTGAACGAGCCCGGCCTCTCATGGAACTATCGCCCACCAACAGTTGCCCCTGACCCCTCTGAACAGCAACAGCGCGCCGCCAGCGAGGAAGCCCATCAGCGCAGGGACTCACTCCTTATTCTGCTTTCGCAACTACTGGAGCATGCCGAGCGTTACGCCCTCACGATTTGCCTGACTCCAAGCAATCGTTCCGGGGAATTGCCCATTGCAGAAGAAGCTCTGGCCTGCATGCGGGAATTCGAGGGCGCCGCCCTCGGACTCTGGCTTGACACCACTCGCCTTCCAACTGAATTCCTTCGAGTGCCGCGAATTGCAGAGCCGAAGATGGAAACCCGTGAAGAGGACTGGCTAGCCACCGTCCAGGGCGCCTTCCTTCATGACCAGGGCCCTGTCCGAGATTCCTGCGCACCAGGGCAGGGCAATGTCCCATGGGAGCTGATTTCGAGCGCCCTGCAGAACCTGCCGATCTGGAGCGTTCCCGCCAATCACTATGATGCCCTCGCAGATGGGCTGCATTTTATGGCCGGCCTGAGAGAAAAACCGGAGGAGCCCGACGGGCTGCTGGGAAGCTGAGAGCCGACTAGGCCGAATCCGGCCGCGTGTCGATAGCAGAAAGGATGGCGCGGGCGCGGGCCCGCCTTGCTTCATCCGGCTCCAGCTCAACGAAAAGACTGAAATATTTCCTGCTCTTGTCAATATGGCTTGCGCGGTAGTGCAGATAGCCCAGATTGAAATACGTCTCGGCCTCTATCTGGTCAGCGGGATGGGTCTCCACATGATGCTCGAGAACTCGCGCAGCGCTTTCATCCTGGCCGCCATCGATCAGTTTCTCGCCGAGTGCTTTTTCCATGCCCGCATCAAACCGCACAGAGCGGTCTTCTTCAACGTGCTGCGAATAGATCTCGTAAGCCGCCTCAAAATCTTCCCCCTCAAGGAGCGCTGCAAGGACTTCTTCCACAGAGCCTTCCTCCGGCTCCGCGGTGGCGCTTAAGGCGTCTTCTTCGACAACAAGAGCATAGTCCTGGTCGGTTTCCACCTCTTCTCCGACCACGGAGCCAGAAAGGCGTGTCTTCACATCCTCTGCGCGAATCCTGGTGCTGGAGAACCCACCCGAGGCCCTGTCCGGGTCCTGATCATCGGTGGCTGCTGACTTCTTCGCTGAACCAGGGAACAGGTCCTCACCAGCACCCTGGCGCCGGCGGCCGACAAGGAAAAACCAACTGAACCCAAGCACTGCAGCCCCCAGAGGGGCGCCCAGCACCAGCCACAGATTCTCTCGTATCCAGCCTGCGGTGCCTGCAGGCTTCCCGGGCGGCGCATCTGTAGCGGGCTTGCCCGAAACAGATGGCGAAGCACCCTCTTCTGATTTTGTGGTCGAAGTCGCAGCCCCGGCCTTTTGCGGAGTTTTAACAACTCCTCCGCTCCGCTTCTCGCTTTGTGCAACCGCCACCTCCGCACCCGGCTGAAAAGACACACCCAGGACAAAGATCCCAATAAGTACAATACCGCGGTAAAGCATTCTCGAGCGCCTCGATAACAACACCATGAAACAAAAACGGAAGATCTCTGCCTCGGCAATAACTCACTGAGTACAGCTTTACGATTCTACCAGATGAGGCTCCGCTTCCATCCGATGGTTTTATTCAGGCTGCCCCAAGGGGGTGTAAAGAAGTCCGCCGCAGCGCCTCAAGGGGGTGGACAAGCTGTTCTCTGGCGGTAGTATACCTTCTCGTTTCAGGCAGGACGGCGTTCCCGCTCCGCCTGGGCTTTGGTTTTTTTCCCTAATTCAGGAGACGGTTGGCCTATGTGGTTTGAAGAAGATGAGGAACTGACACCGGAAATAACTAACGAGCTCCCTGCCGATGACGGCGACGACGCTGGCGGCGACGACGGTGGCGGAGACGCTGGCGGCGACGACAACAGTTGATGATTCAGCACTTCTGAGGCGGCAAACCGCCTCCGGAAACCCAGGCATTACTTATGTCCCAAGAAGAGGAAACTCCTCAAGAACAGGACCCGGAGCAGTCTGACCAGGCGACTTCGTCAGAAGAATCGCTGGCCAACGATGCCGTGGAAGAAGCTGTCGCATCTGAAGAAATCAATCGGCCCCCGTTTGCAATCCGCGCGGGGGCCGTAATTTCTTACGGCCAGAAAACCGGGCGTGTAAAGACAGTCCGGGGCAATGGAGCCGAACCTTACGAAGTCGGAATCCAGTGGGCCGGAGACAAACACCCGGTGTGGTTCCTGTATCGCGCTCTCAAGGGGGCCTACGAACAGGGGAACCTCAAGGTCAAGTCCTGAAGCCGGCGCCTGTTTCTGCCTGGCCCTAACAGGGCAAATCTCCACAAGAGGCCTTTTGCCGGTCTTCCGGCAACAACACCCGGGGTTGGATCTCGCACTTGTTCATAATTCTTGCGCTTGCAATGATACTCGCCAACACCGTCCTGCTGGTGGCGACCATCCTGCAGTTGCCGGGCAACTGGATTATGGTACTGATCGCCTGCGGACTTTCCCGGTGGGGGCCCGAGCCGGCGATGTTTTCACCCTGGCTCCTTATCGGGATTGCAATCGTTGCGCTTGGGGCGGAGTTGCTTGAGATGGCGGCAGGAGCGGCAGGCGCGCGACGAGCAGGGGGTTCCAGGAGAGGCGCCTTTCTTGCGCTGATCGGCAGTCTTGCCGGGGGAATACTTGGAACCTTTATTGTCCCGCTTATTGGCTCCATCATTGGCGCCTGCATCGGCGCTTTTCTCGGAGCCCTCATCGGCGAAATCAGTGGCGGGCGAGCTCTGAAAGAATCCCTGCACTCGGGCAAAGGCGCGGCAAAAGGGCGACTCGCCGGCATGGCCATCAAGCTCGGCGCCGGAGGGCTGATCTGGCTCAGCACGGCAATAGCCGCTTTCTGGCCGTGAAGGCCTCGCTGGACAGCTCACATCCTCCGCTCACATACTTATGAAAATATACTCTGCTATAGCAGGGCCGCGAAGGGGGCGTTAAGCTGAAAACATGAAGCTCACGGAATTGTGCAGCGAGCCCCTTCCAGGGGACCTTGACCTGAGTGAAGAGATCCTCATCGGGAACGACCTCTGCGGTGAAATGCCGCGCCTGGTTTCCGAACATATCGGACCGCGCCCCCTCTGGCTGGCTGATCCCAGCACCTGGAACGCTCTCGGAGATGTGGACCTCGACTGCAAAACGGGGAGGCCGGTGGGCGAAGAAGGCCTGCATCTGCTGCCAGGGCATCCCCACGCCGACACAGAACAGGTCGGCAGGGTATGTGGCCTGGTTGAGGGTGGGGGGTTTTCAGGAATCGTTGCCGTCGGCTCCGGCACGGTTAACGACATTGCCAAGATGGCCGCCACCCTCAGCTCGGTGCCCTATATCGCGTTCGCCACCGCGGCCAGCATGAACGGATACAGCAGCGGCATCGCCGCCATCCTTGCCGATGGCCTCAAGGTCACCGTCCCTGCACGGCCACCACGCGCACTTATAATGGACTCTAATGTTCTGGCAAAAGCCCCTCCGGAACTTGCCCAGGCAGGACTCGGAGATCTCTTGAGCAAGCCAGTGAGTACAGCCGACTGGTGGCTTGGAGATCGCCTCGAAGGCCGGGGCTTCGATGAATTGCCCGGGCGCATCGTCGATGACGCCGTACGGCAGGCTGCGACACATGCAACAGGCCTTCCCCTGGGCGACCTGCAGGCACACGAGGCCCTTGCCAGGGCGCTTGTCCTGAGCGGAACGTCAATGGTGGCGGCTGGGAGCAGCAGCCCCGCAAGTGGCGGCGAACACCTTCTCAGTCATCTCTGGGACATGGAAGCACTGGTGTCGAACCAGCCCTTGCGCCTGCATGGCGCACAGGTGGGTGTCGCCACCTGTATTTGCGCTGCGCTCTACCACTTGCTCATTGATTTCGACACCCCCCGATTTCCAAAACTGCCTGAGTGGGCAAAAACATCCGAGAGGATACGGATCGCACATGGCGAGCTTGCCGATGCCGTGCTCCCACAAGCCGAAAAGAAATTTTCCGGGTTCGCTCAAAGAAGCGCCATCCTACAGGAAGACTGGCCACAAATTCGCGCCGAGCTGGCCTCTTTCGGGATCCCGACTTCGCAGGAAATCCGGACGATCCTGCAGGCAGCACGGGCACCCTCTACCCTTGTTGAGCTGAATCTCGAAAAAGACGAGGCCATAGATGCCCTTTCGAGAGCTCGCGACATCAGGGATCGCTATACCGTCCTTGACCTTGCCTTCGAGCTGGGCTTTTTCCCTGCAGGAATCAGCCAGGTGATGGCTCACTCGGGCGTCTAGCAAGCTGCAAGATCGACCCCATGAAAACCACCCTTCTCTTACTTTCCCTCGCCGCCTCCGGGCTTTACGCAGATGAGGCCCGCTTTGACCCTCCGCTCAAAGGCGCCTACCTCGGAGTGGAACTGGAAAAGACCGGGCGCGGTTTACGGGTAGTTGCTGTGAAAAAGCTCTCCTCGGCGGAGGTGGCCGGCATACAGGCCGGGGACCTGCTGCTTGCCTTCGGGGATTTTGAAGAGCTGCCGCGGTGGAGCGTGCGTCAACTCTGGGAGGCTCTCGGAAAGCTGCCGGGAAAAGGCGCCTACCAGGTCACCGTTCTGCGCGATGGCCGCAAGCTCCAGCTCAAGATCACCCCGGACCCTGCCATGGTAAGAGATGCCCGAACTCTTGCCCGGCGCTTCAGAAACCACTACCTCTTCAGGGGCCTTGAAAAGAAGCGTGGGCTCCTGGCCGGACTCGAGGCCGACCTCATCGCCGCCGTGCGCACCAGCCCCTCGACGCAGTCGGCCTACGAAGCCCTCAACGAAATCATAGATCGCTTCGACGTGTCCCATACCGCTGTCATTCCGCCCTGGAGCTATGCCAGCATGCTTGGCAAGGGGGCCGATGGGAAGGAGGTCTTTCACCTCGGACTGACAGCACAGAAGATTGTCGACGGGGCAACAGAGCGCTTCTTCATCCGTGAGCTCATGTATGGCAGCTCCGCCCGCGAAGCAGGCTTGAAAATCGGCGATGAGGTGCGCGCCGTCAATTCTAT
>CAJWZY010000091.1 GCA_913050545.1 uncultured bacterium
CAGGCGCCTCGATGTCGACCCTGATCGCCCTGGTCGCCGCGCGGGAGAAGCACCTTGGCGAGGAACTGCGCCGGGGAGTGATCTATTGCTCCGGGGAAATCCATCACTCGATCCCCAAGGCCGCCCGGGTGGCGGGCCTGGGCAAAGAGAGCCTGCGCCTGGTGGATATAGATGATCGTTTCCGCATGCGCCCCGATGATCTGCGGAAGAAAATCCTCGCCGATCGGGAAGCCGGCCTGCTCCCCTTCTTCGTCTGTTCGAGCGCAGGGACGGTCAACACGGGCTCGATCGATCCCCTCGAAGAGATTGCCGCAGTGGCAACAGAAGAAGGCCTCTGGCACCATGTCGATGGAGCCTACGGGGCGGCATTCCGACTCGTGCCGGAGTTGGCGGATGCCCTCGGCGGCATGGGCCTGGCGGACTCGCTGGCGGTCGACCCCCACAAGGGCCTCTTCCTGGCCTACGGAACAGGAGCCCTGCTGGTGAGGGACATGGCCCCCCTGCGCGAGGCCTTCCAGTCAAGCGCCTCCTATATGCCAGACATGCAGACCGGCGAACATTACGACTTCTGCGAGTTCACCCCGGAGTTGTCCCGCGAATGGAGAGGTCTCAGGCTCTGGCTCCCCCTCAAGCTTCATGGGGTCGATGCATTCAGGAGATCACTCAGCCTCAAGCGGGAGCTGGCCCTGCGCGCCTGGGAACACCTGGATCGATGTGATGACGTGGAGATCCCGGTCGAACCCGACCTGAGCCTCTTCATCTTCCGGCAGCGATTCAAAAATTGCACTCCGCAGGAGGAAGACACCCGCAACCAGGCCCTGCTGGAACGTATCAACCGCCACCAGCGAGTAATGCTGACCGGGACAGTGGTCAATGACCGCTTCTACCTGCGTCTGTGCATCCTCCACCTGCGCACCGACCAGGCCCGGCTCGATGAGGCCCTCACCATCATCGATGACGCCCTGGAGGAAACGCGGCGGGACTGAAGAGCTTCTCAGCTCTCCACCTCCCCGCTCACACAGCGGCAGGCCGCGGTCATGTCCGACTCTCCCATGCCTTCCTCAACGAGCCGCTGAAAAACCCCTAGGGCCGCATCGGCCGCCTTCACCGAAAGACCTGAGTCCCTGCCCAGGCCCGTGATGATCGTGAGATCCTTGAGAATGTTACGCAAGGGGGCACCGGGTTCATCGTAGCCCTCGCGGGCAATGATGGGACCGCAGCGCTCCAGCATCCGGCTCTGCCCCCAGGCATTAGCCAGCACATCCTGGAGCTGTTCGAGGTCAACCCCCACCTGGCGCGCCATAGTCAGCGCCTCGCAACAGGCCAGGGAGTTGACCCCCACCAGGAGCTGGTTGGCGAGCTTGGTGGCCGTACCGGACCCGGTCGGCCCCATATGGACCACCTTGGACCCCATCGCCTCGAATACAGGCCGGGCTCTCTCGAAAATCTCCTGCCCGCCTCCAGCCATGATGGCCAGGGTGCCTGCGCTGGCGCCCTCCGGTCCACCACTGATCGGTGCATCGAGAAAAGAGGCCCCCCGCTCTTCGCAGGCAGAGCTCAAATCACGAGAGGTGGCGAGATCGACGGTGCCGTGGTCCACAAAGATCTTCCCCTCCGAAGCCCCGGCAAGAAGACCGTCTTCGCGCAGAAAAACATCCCTGGTGACGTCGATATCGGCCAGGCAGGTCAGAACCAGGTCCGCCTTCTGTGCCAGCGCCTGCGCAGAATCCTCGATCACCGCTCCCTCGAGAGCTTCCGCTTTTTCCCTGGTGCGGTTGTATACAAGCAGTTCGAAACCGGCAGCGAGAACATTGCGTGCCATTCCCCCACCCATATTACCCAGGCCTGCAAAACCAACCTTCATGACGACACCTCTGTAAGAACCTGCAATCTGTAAACTTGACAGGAATACCTGCCGGTCCCCTATATACTCCTTCCCATGTCAACGAAGACAAAAAAACCCGACAAACACTGGCTCTACCAGCACTCGGTCCAGGACCCGGAATATGAGATCCAGTTCATGCGCCGTGTCTATCGAAAAGCCCGTGGCCGCCGGCCACTGAAGCTGCGCGAGGACTTCTGCGGCACAGCTGTCCTGGCCTGCGAATGGGTCAGGAAGGTGCGGGGAGGAACCGCGATCGGGCTTGATCTCGACAGGCAGACCCTTGCGTGGGCAGAACGGAACAACTCCGCTTCTCTCGGCGCGAAATCCGCCCGTCTCCACCTGGAGCACTGCAATGTGCTCACCGCCAGCGACTGGGAATCCGACATTGTCGCGGCCTTCAACTTCTCCTATTGCGTCTTCAAGGACCGAGCCACCCTCCTGCGCTACTTTCGCCGGGCCCGGCAGACCCTGGCGGAAGATGGAATGCTCTTCCTCGACCTCTACGGTGGCCCGGAGGCCCAGGTCATCCAGGAGGAGCGCCGCTCGGTAGAGGGCGATGGCTTCTGCTTCGAATACGTCTGGGACCAGGAAAGCTACAACCCGGTCACCGGGGAAACCATCTGCCACATCCACTTCGACCTGCCCGATGGCTCCAGGATCGAGAAGGCCTTCACCTACGACTGGCGTCTCTGGAATCTCCCGGAGCTGAAGGACCTGCTCACCGAGGCCGGCTTCACAGGAGTTGACGTATACTGGGAGGGGACCGACCATGTCAGTGGAGGCGGCAACGGAATCTTCCGGATCTCCCACAAGGGAGACGATGCACGGAGCTGGATCTGCTACCTGGTAGCCACAAAATAAACCGGCGCCGAGAAAGAAACCATGAACTCTCAAAGCACCCCAGGCAGGCGGCCAGTCATCAGCCGGCGAAACTTCCTCGGCTGCGCTTCCTCCGGGGCGGCCGGGTTCGCCCTGTGCGGAACCCAGGCGGTGGAATCCTCTGAAAGCCACCCCCAGGCGCCCCCGCCAGGCTCGGTCATCCTCATCAACAATTACGGCGGACCAAGTCACCTTGACCTCTTTGACATGAAACCGGATGCCCGGCGTGAAATCCGCGGCCCCTTCCAGCCGATCCCGACAAAAAGCGGCGAGTTCAAAATCTCTGAGCTGTTACCACTTCACGCCGACATTGCCGACCGGTTCTCGCTGGTTAGAACCTGTCATCATGATTCGGATGCGCTGCATGAGACCGGCACCGCCCTGGCCCAATGCGGAAGCCTGCCCGGATCCCCAGGAGTTCCGCATCCGGGCTCTGTGGCAAGCTTCCTCGGTGGCGCGACAGCTGAAGCACCCTGTAATTTTCTTCTGAGTGCAGGATCGAGGAACAGGCCTCTTCCCTCTCAAGATGCCGGGAGCCTCGATGACCATCACGCTCCCCGGTCCCTTTGTGATAACGAGTTGCAGAACCTCTTAGCAGGCTCCAGCCCCCTGGACCGGGAACGCTACGGGCGAAGCCGCATCGGTGACTGCCTCCTGGGAACACGCAGGCTCATCGAAAGAGGTGCCCGGTTCGTGACGGTCAACACTTTCGACCGCCTGCGGGGCTGCCTCAGCTGGGACGTACATGGCCGGCGGGGCTTCAGCACGCTCGATGACATGGCCCGTAGAATCGCGCCACGCTACGACCGGGCCTATTGGGCTCTCATCACCGACCTTGAAGACCGGGGGTTGCTCGAACAGACACTCGTCTGCTGCCTGGGAGAATTCGGCAGGAGCCCGCTGATCAATTCAGCCGGTGGAAGGGATCATTGGACCGGTTGCTGGACCGTCTATTTTGCCGGGGGAGGAGTCCAGGGAGGGCGCGCCATCGGCAGGAGTGACGGGATGGGTGCGGAGCCGGCCGAGCGCCCCACATCCGTGGCTGAAATCACGGCGACAGTCTACCGGGGGATAGGAGTCTCCCCCGGCCAGCTTCCTCCCGGCTTAAGCAGAAACAATGTCCCTTTCTTCGAAACAGGTAAACAACCGATCTCCGAACTCTTTTAAGCTTCCCCTGCAGACAGGTTAAGTGAATTCGAAAACTGGAATACAGGAACAGAAATGAACGCTCTTACCATCCCCCTCTTGATCAGCCTTGCCCTCCTGCCGACCCAGGAGGCAAAAAAAACAAAGAAGACCAGCCCCCCCGCCCTGCAATTCAAGGGGGCATCGAGCGAGGTCTACAAGGAGGCAAGCGGGACAAAACTCCTGCTGCATATATTCAAACCCGCCGGCCACAAGCCTGCTGACAAACGCCCCGCCATCGTCTTTTTCTTTGGCGGTGGCTGGAATGGAGGCACCCCGAAGCAGTTCGAGCCGCATGCCCGCTACCTGGCAAGCCGCGGCATGGTCGTCCTGCTGGCTGACTACCGGGTCAAGAGCCGCCAGGGGACAAGCCCCTTCGAATGTGTCAAGGATGGCAAATCGGCGGTTCGCTGGATCCGAAAGAATTCGGGTCGCCTTGGAATCGACCCTTCCCGCCTGGCTGCAGGAGGTGGCTCCGCCGGAGGGCATGTCGCAGCAGCGACCGGTACCGTCCCGGGGCTGGAAGAAAAAGGTGAAGACTCCGCAATCAGCGCGCAGCCCAACGCCCTGGTGCTCTTCAACCCGGTCTTCGACAACGGACCCGAGGGCTACGGCTATTCGCGGGTCAAGGATCGTTTCCGGGAGATCTCGCCCATGCACAACCTGTCGAAGAAGACACCGCCGACGATCGTCTTCCTTGGAACGAAGGACAAGTTGATCCCGGTCGCCACCGCGCAAAAGTACAAGAAGCTGATGGAAAAGGCAGGCAGGCGCTGCGAGCTGCATCTCTACGAGGACCAGCCGCACGGCTTCTTCAATGGCCCCACCCGAAAAGGTAAGTTCAACGAGTACTACCTGCAGACCGTAACGGCCATGGACAGGTTCCTGGTTTCACTGGGCTACATCAAAGGGGAGGCAACCCTTCGCAGCCCTGATTAGGCCGTCTCTGCCTGCGCAGAGCCCTCGGCCGTATCGTCCAGGATCCTCTCAATTGCCTGTACCCAGCAGTCCTCGGAATTCAGCGAGGGGATCAGGCGAAGCTCCTTGCCCCCCGCAGCGCGGAACTCCTCATCGGCTCGGATTCCAATCTCCTCGACCGTCTCGAGACAATCGGCGGTAAAAGCGGGAGAGAACACGGCCAGCTTTTCTACTCCTTCACCGGGGAGCTCTTCAATCCGGAAATCGGTATAGGGAAGCATCCACGGATCCCGCCCCAGGCGGGACTGGAAGCTGACCTCCCATTGCTCGGGCCCAAGCTCGAGCCTCTCAGCCAGCGCCCGGGCAGTCGCATAACAATGGGCACTGTAGCAATTCCGGTTGGCTGGACAGATCTCGCTGCAGCAGTCCGGTCTTTCAAGGCAATGATCCCCACCTCCGCCGTCGAGTCCGAGCAGCTCTCTCTCGGGCTGCCCATCGAATACCGTCCTGACATGCCTCTGCGGTATACCGTGGAAGCTCATCAGAACCTTGTCGGGGCAAAGGTCGTCAAGAACCGGCCGGGCTACTTCGCAAAAGGCCTCGATGAAGGCCGGGTGGTCATAATAAGGCGGCGCCACCTTGATGGAGGGCTCATCCCAGAGCCGGCCAGCCTCTTCGAAGAACTTCTCAACACCTGAGCCCCAGGCGGCTGATGAGTACTGGGGAAAGAGCGGAAAGAGAACCAGCTCCTTCACCCCGCGATCGTGAAGGCCCGTGAGGACATCCCTGATCGAGGGATTCTGGTAGCGCATCGCCAGTTCGACGATCGCATCACCTCCCTGGTGCCGGCGAACCTTGTCCGCAAGATCGGCGCCATGGAAGAAGAGAGGAGAACCTCTCTCTGTCCAGATCTTCCGGTAGGCCGCGGCGGATTCCGCCGGGCGCTTGCGCAGGATAATGCAATGGAGAAGGAGGAACCTCACCAGGGGATTGATATCCAGCACCCGCGAATCAGAAAGAAACTCATGCAGGTACCTGCGAACATCTTTAACATCCGGCGAGTCAGGTGTCCCCAGGTTCAGCAGGACCAGGGCTCGGTCCATGGTGCAGTCTCCTTGTCCACATATAAAAACGAAACGAGATTCTACCGCCCACGAACCAACATTGGAGGATTTTTCCACCCTGAGAAGGGATGGTTTGAAAAATGCCCTCAATAGAAGAGCGGCCGCCAGGGCTCTTGCTTAAAAACCAGTCTGCGCCCGAAGGCAACGTCGCGAGGGCCATCTGGCTTCGGGGCTCTTGCGGAGTGAGCCAGTTTCTGCATCCTGTAGAGGAAGAAAGCTTCCCCGCAGCAACCGCGGCAGGGAAACCGGCTGGGATTGTTTATCCAGGTAAAGAAAGGGTCCCTTGATCCCTGAGCAGAATGAGAAGGAAACCATGAACGACAATGACACAACCATCGGTGAGCTCCGTGAGCGTGTAGCCGGATTTATCAGCGAACGGGACTGGGAACAATTCCACGATCCCAAGAACCTGGCCATGTCGATCGCTATAGAAGCGGCAGAGTTGATGGAGCACTTCCAGTGGGAGCGAAGCGACCAGCTTCCAACCCTTCTTGAAGACCCCGGCAAACGGCAGGAAATCGAGGAAGAGCTGGCAGATGTCGCCTGCTACTGTCTTTCCCTCGCCAACAATCTCGAGATCGACCTCGCTGAAGCGATCGAAAAAAAGATCCTCAAAAACGCAAAAAAATACCCGGCTGGCGAATACCGCGGGCGCCACAGTTGACAGTTGCCTCCCAGGGCCTGTTTGGAGGCCTGTAAACAGGCAGAAAACCTTTCACAAACTTTTATTGACAACCCCCTGATCGTGGTGGCTAATTGAAATCTAAGGTCCTTCGGGACGTTTTCCCGGGGGCTGAAGGTTGGCTAAGGTTGTCGGACTTCCCTTGGAGAACTATGGGGTACGTTAACTGGAAGTGCCAGTTGGGGACGGGAGTCAGTAGTGGGCTCGCAGGAAACTGCACCGCTCGGGCTCTCCATCCGCTCGTATACCGGGCGCGCGCCGAAGAAGTTCCCCGCAGGGAATTCCGTGGGCTATTTATGAAACGGTATCAGTAAGATCTGCCAGGGCTTTCGGGAGGGTTGCCGGGCAGAACAGGTTTTAGTGGGTTAACAGTACTAACAGTTGTGGTTTTCATATTTTTTCAGGAGGGTCAGATTCAAATGTTGAACTCGATCGTTAATTTCACCGGTGGCAGAACGCCAGCCGGCACCTTGAGGAGACATGCGGCAATCTGTGCATTGGCCGTGATGCTTCCCATGGGACTCATCTCTACGGCACCAGCTGCCGAGGAGCCTGAGGCACAAGCACGACCGGAAATCGTGTTCTGCTCCAGAAACCTCGGAAGCTCCAGTGATTCTGAACGCGACTCGGTCGTTCGTACTGCCAGTCGCGGCAGACTCCAGGTTCTCGACAGTGACGGAGGAATCCGCACCCTCGTCGATGCCACGCTCAACAACAACAGGTCAGAACCTACGGATGTCCTGGACCCAGATGTTTCCTACGATGCCAGCCGCGTGGTCTTTTCCGGATATTCCGAGCAGGAATACGGCTGGAGGATCTATGAGATTAACGTCGATGGAACTGGTCTCCGACAGCTCACGCACGACCTGCGTGATATCGATCTCGAGCAATTCGGTGAAAACGCGGAGAGGTTCCGGGGTCATGATGATCTCGACCCCATCTACCTTCCCGATAGCCGTATCTGTTTCGTATCGACCCGCTATCCCGAGACGGCCCCTGATGGCCGCCACCGGGCTACCAATCTCTACGTGATGAACGCTGACGGCAGCGACCTGCACCGGATCACCACCGAGCGTTTCGGCGCCGACACACCCACTGTCGATCCTTCGAACGGCCAGATCGTCTACTCCCGCTGGTGGAGAACGACCCAGCTCATAGAAGAAGAGACGGGTGAAGAGCCCGAACCGATTCCTCCGGGTTCTCCCGGCTACGACATTGAATCCAGGGGAGAGGAAA
>CAJWZY010000092.1 GCA_913050545.1 uncultured bacterium
CTGCAGACCCACACGCCTTCCCCGGAAAGTCTGTGGCAGCAAGGAACCATCCCCTGCGGCCTTGAGGCAGCAGCTTCATTCAGCCTGGGAATAGCAACAGCCCATTGGATAGCCGCTCCAGCCCTGGCCGCAGCAGCGATGGCGCTCTGGTTCCGGGGCAAGGTACAAACGACACCGATTATTTCCCGGCTGCCGGCCGCGAATCCCTGTCGCGTAAAGATCGCGTGGCTTTTTGTCCTGCTCTGCCTCGGTTGGATCCGGGCAACATCAGTTGTGCCTGCTGCCACTCCTTTGCGATCTCCCGGGCTGGAGATGCGCCCGAACAAGACCTCCCCTGCACACCCGAACACATTGAGTGGCTCCGTCACTGGAACCATCTGCAATATTCCGGTACTTCGTCAACGAAAGTATTCCTCCGACAGGGCCCCGGTGAGATACGCGGATTTCTCCATCCTTGAGGAGGGCTCAAGCCTCCCCATCCGGGTCGAAGCCGAAATCGCCCCTGGGCAACTTCCTGAGGACATCAAGCCTGGAGCCCGGGTAAAGGTCCTGGGAAAGCTCAGGTTCCCAACAGGCTCGAGGAAGAACACCCCGTATGCGCCCACCATCCACTCGTTTGCGGACTCTCTCTCTTTCCTGCCCACCACGAGGGGCACACCTCTTCCCCCCGTCCTTCAACTTCGCTGGAAAATAATCCGCACCATCGACCAGCTGTATTCAAGCAGGGGGCTCGGTTTTTTCCACGCCCTCATCACCGGGGAAAAACGATCCCTTGACCGGCAACTGCACCTCGATTTCCTGGACACAGGAACCTCCCATTTCCTGGCCATCAGCGGGCTTCATGTCGGACTTGTCATGCTCTTCGCCATGCGGATACCCTTTCCCCGGCGAATACAACTGGCGATGAGATTGCTTTTGCTTTGCGGCTTCGCCCTCATCAGCGGAGCAAATACACCCGTGCTCAGGGCGGCTCTGATGATAGGTCTCCACATGACGCTGAAAGCCTCTGCCCGTCGCCCCAGGCCTCTTGATACCCTGGGCTGGACACTGATCATCCTGCTCGCCATAGCTCCCTCTGGCCTGTCCCAGCCGGGTTTCCAGCTTTCCTTCATCGCCACCGCCGCAATCCTCTGGTGGCATTCAATTCGCGAACGTGAATCGAGACGGCTTCAGTCCCTGACAATTCCAGCTCAACGCTTCTCGAAAAGGAAGAGGCCCCTGGCTTCACTGGCCCGGATGATCGGTAAAGGCCTGTCGATCGGCCTGATCTCAACTGCAGCGACAACACCGCTGATCGCCGAATATTTCCAGCGATTCCATCCACTATCACCCCTGCTCTCTCTCTGCCTGTACCCACTGGTAGCCCTGAGCCTCATCCTCGGCCTCATCAGCGTCTTACTCGGCATGGCCTGTCTGCCTCTTGGGCAGCTGGCAGCCCAACCGGCAATCCTCGGTGCTCAACTTCTATTTGAGCTCCTGCGCTTTTTCACTACACTTCCCGGGCACTGCTATTACCTGCCCCCTCCAGGCCCCACACCTATCCTGCTTTTCTACCTGGTGCTTGCCTGCGGCATGTCGAAAAAGACACGGAAGGCTGCAGTAATGCTCGCAATGCTGATCCTGCCGGTACTCCTGGTATTCAACCTGCTTTCAAATACAGGAAGTGGACCTGTTCTCACCCATTTCAACACCCGGGCCGGATCTGCTGCCCTGCTTGAAATCCCATCGAGAAAAAAAACTTTCCTGCTCGACGCCTGCGGCGGCACCCCGGCGGCGAGCCAGCGCCTGCTCCATTCAATTCTGAAAGCAGGACATCGAAGAATCGATGGTGTGTTCCTCACCCATCCACACGCCGACCATGCCGGGGCACTTCCATTGCTCACCGAATCACTCGAGGTGGGAGAAATTTTCTGTTCCAGCCACTTCGGCCTGAACAAAAAAGGCGAGCAATTACTCGAAGGAGCGCGCAAAAAGGGAATACCACTGACCACAATCAATCGAGGCGTCCACCTCGACCTGGCAGGAACCGGCGAAATCAACCTGCGGGTCATTTTCCCCTGTGGAACGGAGACCCTGCCCCTGCGCCGGGCAGCCAACGACATCTCCCTGTCTTTCTTTCTCGAATCAAAGCGGCGACGTATTCTTTTCCTTGGCGACCTGGAGGAAGACGGTCTCGCCCGCCTGTTCGGATCAGGCGAAGAGCTGAGGTCGGATGTGCTCGTCCTGCCACACCACGGCAGAACAAACCGGCTCAACGATCTCCTGCTGACAAAGGTACAACCGCAGGTCGTTGTAATCTCAGGCGATGGACGAGGAGGGGCCCTGGAGTTTTCAGACAGGCTTGAGCAATCCGGCACAGAAACCTACTCCACCTGGAGAGGAGGCAACATACGCCAGGAGTGGACGGATTCCGGAATCGCTACGGGTTACCAGGAGCGGTAATACGCCCTAGCTCTTCCTGTCCGATCCAGCCACGTGTTGCACGAGTTTTCGCACGAGCTTTTTGTGAGCGGCGATCGCCCAGCCGGAAGCGATTCTCTCGACCGTGCTGAGGGCCACGTACACCAGGCTCGCCCAGAAAACGACCACTGGAGAAACCTCCTTCAGCAGCGCGAACACAAGCAGGGAACATAAAATCGCCCCAACCAGGAGCTGCACAAGAACCCCACCGGATCCCCGGCCGGGTTCGCCGGCTTTCTCCATGAGGATCTTCTCAAGCGGTGAAAATTCGATCTGTTTCATTTCGTATGACCTCTTCGAGCAATCTCATCCATGTGTTCCGGACGTCCTGATCAACCTAGCAATGTTCCTCTTGTAGGGAGCCTCCAGCAGTCCCTGCTCGGTAATAAATCCGGTCACATAGCGCGCCGGAGTGACATCGAAGGCCGGGTTGTAAACACCGACCCCCCGGGGCATAGACCGCGAACCAAACGGCTCGGCAACCTCAGCCGCCTCTCGCTGCTCAATAGGAATTTCCTCTCCACTGGCAGTATGCGGGTCGAAGGTCGTGCTGGGGGCAGCGACATAAAAAGGAATTCCATGCTCTCGAGCGAGCACCGCAACCCCATAGGTACCGATCTTGTTGGCAACATCTCCGTTGGCCGCAATCCTGTCAGCGCCGACAACCACGCACTGAACCTGGCCACTCCCCATCAGGGAAGCAGCGGCGTTGTCACAGGCGACCGTAACCTCGATACCAGCCTCGTTCAATTCCCAGCTGGTCAGCCGGGCCCCCTGCAGAAGTGGCCGTGTCTCATCCGCATAGACCCTGATCTTCTTCCCCCCCTGCACTGCACAATAGATCACGGCAAGGGCCGTACCCATTCCCCCTGTAGCCAGGGAGCCGGCATTGCAATGTGTCAGAACACTCCAGCCGCTGCGAAGCAACCGGCCTCCATGTTCTCCGATCGCCCTGCACAAGGACCGGTCTTCTTCATGGATCTCGAGCGCCTCCTGCAGGAGCGCCTTGAGGAGGTCGCGGGGAGCCAGCTTCCTGGCGGCGAGCTCCTCAGCCCGGGCAGACATCCTCTCCAATGACCAGAACAGGTTCACTGCCGTCGGGCGTGACTCCGCCAGGCCTTTCTTGACCTTCGCAAGACTTCGCTTGAACGCTGCGGGCGTCGCAAGCTTCTCTTCTCTCAACCCCAGGACCATACCATAAGCCGCCGCGACCCCGATCGCCGGCGCTCCGCGTACTGCCAGGCGCTGGATCGCGTCGATCACCACCGGCATATTACGAATGCGCAGGAACTTCACCCGGCCAGGCAAAAGTGTCTGGTCCAGCAGGGAAAGATAACCCCCGGGACCGCCAACCCAGCGGAGAGTGCCCGGGACAGCCGAGCCTGGATCCCGGCCCTTCCGGGATGCCCGCTCGCTCATGAGAGCCCTTCGCTCTCCAAACGTTTCTGGGCCCTGGCGTCCTTGGCCTCCACCTGCTCGACAAGACGCTCCTTATAGGAGGCCATTGCCTCTGCAAGACGGTCATCGGAAAGCGCCAGCATCTGCACGGCCAGGATCGCCGCGTTCTGGGCCCCGTTGACCGCGACAGTCGCCACGGGAACTCCCGGCGGCATCTGGACGGTCGCATAGAGCGCGTCGACGCCGTGCAGGGCTCCGTTCTCAATAGGAACACCTATAACCGGCAGGGTTGTCTTCGCCGCCAGGGCGCCTGCGAGATGGGCCGCGCCACCAGCCCCCCCGATGATAACCCGGAAGCCTTTCTCGCGGGCGCCGGCCGCCAGCCCCAGGGCCTTCTCAGGTGAGCGATGCACGGAGCAAACACACACCTCGTAGCCAACCTCGAACTCCTTGAGACATTTGAGAGATGCCGCCATGACACCAAGATCCGAGTCACTTCCCATCAGGATCAGGACCTGCTTACTCATTTCTAACTCACCTCGATCGCTAATTTGTTTCTTCTTCTATCCAGTCACCCGGAGCTCCTCAGCTCCAGTCCTGGCCTGTCAACAGCTCGAATATCTCCCGGTATTTCGAGGTCGTATAAGACGTAACCTCCTCGGGGAGATTGGGTGCCGGGGGAGCTTTGTCCCAGTCAGTCGACAAGAGGTGGTCACGCACAAACTGCTTGTCAAAGGATGGCTGTGACTTGCCCGGCTCGTAGAGATCCATCGGCCAGAACCTTGAAGAATCCGGGGTAAGGACCTCATCTGCCAGGACAAGCTCTCCGGTTGAAGGACGCACACCCCATTCAAACTTGGTATCGGCGATGATAATCCCGCGGGTGCGGGCGTACTCAGCAGCCTTGAAGTAGACATCCAGGCTCTTCTGCTTCATCTCATCAGCCCGCTCCTGGCCCAGGATTTCCACCATGGTCTCGAAGGGGATGTTCTCATCATGGCCTTCTTCGGCCTTGGTAGATGGCGTGAAAATCGGCTCGGGAAGCTGGCTTGAATTGACGAGCCCTTCCGGTAGCGGGATCTTGCAGACGGTTCCATGTTCCTGGTACTCAGCCCATCCTGAGCCCGCAAGGTAACCACGAACGATGCACTCAACAGGCTGAATCTCGAGCTTCTCAACAATCATGAAACGACCGCGCAGCTGTTCAGCCTGCGGTGCGCAGCTCTCGGGAAGGTCCGCGACATCAGCTGAGATGAGGTGATGGTCAACACCCAGCAGGTCGAACCAGAACAGCGACAGCTGGGTCAGGATCCGGCCCTTGTCCTGGATCCCGTCAGGCAATACGACATCAAAGGCGGAGAGCCGGTCAGTCGCCACGATCAGGTAGCTCTCTCCGAGATCGTAAAGATCTCTTACTTTTCCACGCCGAATCAGGTTGGCAGCGGGTATCTCTGATTCTCGGATTATCGAAGATGTTCCTTCAGCAGGACTCATTTCTACTCCTCGTTCATTTCTCTGGGGGAAATAAATTCAAAACCCTTCCCCGTACATAACCACCGCCACCACGCGGTTCAGCGTCAACTTGTGGACAGGTCGATACGCCGGAGGCCCTGAGCATAACAGAAAGCTATCGCCAAGGCATCCGTCACATCCTGAGGATGCGGAGGTTCAGCCAGGTTCAGCAGCCGGGTCATCATTGACTGCACCTGGGACTTCGACGCCTGGCCACTTCCCGTAACGGACTTCTTGATCCTGGTGGCCGCGTATTCCTCGATCTCGAGGTTATGCAGGGAGCCGACAAGAAGCCCGACTCCCCTGGCCTCACCAACCTTCATAACGCTGTCGAAACTCCTGCCATGGAAGATCTTCTCAACCGCCAGCACCCCGGGGCGATGCTCCCTGACAATCTCATCGAGAGCCTCGTAGAGATTACGCAGCCTTTGCGGGATCGCGATTTTACCGCCGGACGGCTGGAGACGGATCGCGCCGTAAGAGACCACCGAGAGCTCCCCCCCGGCTCCGGCATCAATGATTCCATAGCCGGAAATGCGGGTACCCGGGTCAAAACCAAGAATACGAACGCTCTCAGGCATCAGCTGTCTCCTCCCTGGAAAGTCCATCCGCTGTCGCGCGAGATTGTAACTGCCCCGCACTTGCATGCATAGACAGAGTCTGCGAACCGGGCGTCCTGTTCAATCGTGGTAGAGCGATTCCCTTTTCCTGAAGAGCACCCGGATCGGGATCTCCTCGAAATCGAGCGCCTCCCTCAACGCGTTGGCAATATAACGCTTGTAGTCCTTGGAGAAGGCCTTCGGCTGATTGACGAAGAGCGCGAAAACAGGCGGGCATACGGCAACCTGGGTAGAGTAATAAACCTTCCCTGCCTTGCCCTTCTTAGACGGCGGAGGACGGTGCTTCAGGATGGCCTCCATCACTCGGTTCAGCTCACCCGTGCCTGCCCTTTTGGAAGCCCGCTTGTAGAGATGCTGGGCCATGTCGATCGCCGTCTGGATATTCCTTGTATCACGAGCCGTGGTGAAAACTACCGGCGCGTAGATCATTCCGGGCATCCGGTCAGTCAGGTAATCTGCATAGGCTTCCGTTGCGACCTCGCCGTTGGTCAGGTCCCATTTGTTTGCCACCAGGAGACAGACCTTGTGGGCATGGGAAATCGTCTCACCCAGCTTCTTGTCAGCCCTGGTCACCTCTTCGCTCGCATCGAGAAGGAAAATCACCACGTCAGCCCGCTGAATGGCTCCCAGGGTCCGAACCTGGCTGTAAAACTCGATCGAATTCTTGATTCCCTTGCGGCGCTGAATTCCGGCGGTATCTATAACCACGAATTCGCGCCCATCTTTCTGGAAACGCACATCGACCGCATCGCGCGTAGTGCCGGGCACCTCGCTGACAATTACCCGCTCTTCTTCTGCCAGGGCGTTCACAAAGGTCGACTTGCCCACATTTCTCCTGCCAACCACGGCAATCCTCATGACAGGATCAATCTCCACCCCTTTGGTCGGCCAGACCTTTTCGGAGATCTCGCGAAGGAGGTCCTTACGACCCCAGCCCTCGTTGGCGCTTACTCCATGCGGAGTACCAAGACCCAGCTGGTGAAATTCATGGATGCCCGTTTCGAGTCCGGGATGGTCGACCTTATTGGCAGCAAGGATAAGGGGTATCTCTTCGGATCTCTCTCGCAGGCGAGTGGCAACAGCGCGGTCCAGGGGAGTGATTCCATCACGGACATCAACCACGAAGAGGATGAGATTGGCTCCCTCCAGGGCGAAGGCGATCTGCCTGTCGATGTGATCACTCAGATCATCCTGGTCGACGACCCCGATGCCGCCGGTGTCCACCAGCTCCATCACGACATCCTGGAAAGGAACCAGGGCACTCACCCTGTCGCGGGTAACACCAGGCGTGCTGTCGACAATGGAGATCCTTTCACCTGCGAAGCTGTTGAGCAGGGAGGACTTGCCTACATTGGGTCTTCCGACGATAGCGATTACAGGCAGGCTCATGACAACCCTCCCGTCTCAGCTGCCCCAGCCTGGGAATTCAACATCGCAACATGCAGGAGGGCCAGGTGGGTCTTGTTGTCAACCACCCTCTGCCCGCCGGGTGGTCCAGCCAGGATCTCCTCGACCAGCAGATCCAGTTCGACCTCGTGAACCACGATACACTCTGACTCATCCAGCTGCTGCTTCCCCGCCTCGAGGTCCGTCGCCATGAAAAAGTGCATGGGCTGGGGGGACATCCCGGGGATCGTATAGCGAACAGCCAGGGGCTCCAGCGTTCCCGCCCTGTAGCCTGTTTCCTCCTCCAGCTCCCTGGCAGCAGCCTGCCCTGGAGACTCCCCCTCCTCGATATGCCCGGCGGGAATCTCGTACAGGACACCACCGACCGCCGGTCGCAGCTGCTCGACAAGAACCACCTTGGGGCTTTCCGCACTGGTGCCTGGCAGCAGTGCTACAACCGCCACCACGGGTGGCAGGGTGATCCTCAGATGCTGATTTTTACCACCGCCGGGAAGAC
>CAJWZY010000093.1 GCA_913050545.1 uncultured bacterium
TAAAGGAAACTAGGCCCTCAACCTAGCGCGTCTGCCAATTCCGCCACCTGGGCACGTTTTTCTTTTGTTCAGTGGATTCCGCCAGTGGAATGCACCACCACGAAAGACAGAGTTTATAGAGGAGATGGCCTTGGCATCAAGTCTCCACACAGAAATTCTGAAACTTGCCCGGGGTGGCGTTGAGGCAGCGGTGCTGATAGGCTATTGCCGCTCGGAGGATGGTGGGCTCGGTTATTTTTTCTGCAGGAGTGTTAAGAGATTGTCAGCTCGGGAAAAAGAAGGTCCGCAAGGGGAGCTCCCGGCAAAGATCGGCTTGCTGGCTGGAGGGGGAACCTTTCCCTTCGCGGTGGCCCGGGCGGCGCGAGAGAGCGGCATCGAGGTCGTCTGTGCGGGAATCAAGCACGAGGTCTCCAGGGAGATCGCCTCCGAGGTTTCTGTTTTCAAAGAGTTTGGCCTTGGCAGGCTTGGAAGAGTGCTGAGATTTTTCAGGCGGCATGGTGTCACCGAGGTCTCCTGGGCGGGCTGGGTCCGCAAGGAACGTCTTTTTACACCGGCCAGGATCTTTTCCCTGCTGCCGGACTGGCGTATGCTGAGGATCTGGTATTTCAGCTTACGAGACCGGCAGAGCCAGACGATCCTGACCAGCTTTGCCGAAGAGTTTGAGCGAGAGGGTATCAAGGTGGCGCATTCAACCCGGTATTGTCCTGAGCTGTTGGTTAAGGAAGGTCTCGTAGGGCGCCTCAAGCCCAAGTCGAGGCACCTGGAGGACATCTCTTTCGGTTGGGGCATCGCCCAGCGTATGGCGGACCTGGATGTCGGGCAGAGCGTTGCCGTCCTTGAAAAGGCGACGATTGCCGTGGAGGGTCTCGAGGGAACCGATCGCAATATCCTCAGGGCCGGAGAGCTCTGCCGTAAAGGTGGCTTCACCGTGGTCAAGTTGCCCAAGAAAGAGCACGACATGAGATTTGATGTCCCGACGGTCGGGCCTGACACGATCGAGAATCTCAAGGAGGCAGGTGGGGCTGTCCTTGCCATCAAGGCAGGTGGAACATTGATTCTCGAGCAGGAGCGGGTGGCTGAACTCGCTGACCGCTACGGCATAGTGGTTGTGGCCTACCAGGAGCCGCCAGGATAAGAGCTCTTCCCCATTCGGGGCCCAGGGCGGCATGCCCGGTTTTTGGTGTTTCATCGGGCCGCACATGGGAATAAAATTTTCAGATGGTCTGAGAAAGTTTTCTTCAGTGGGCACTACCCATGTGCCGATATTGTTTGTGTGGCTTTGTGCCGATAATTGCACAGGGCATGTATCTGCTGATATTTAATGTATTTGCGTTGAACGCGCAGGATGGCTGATCAAGCACGGCAGCGTTTTGACAGCGCGTTTTACCCAGGAGAATTTGAAATGAGTTCAACACGAACCAGGTACCTGATTCCGGTTTTAATCTGGGCCCTCTTTTGCACACAGGTGATGGCTTCGGCCGCATTGGTAGACGACGGAGGGTTTCAGCAGAAACCTGCTGTCCAGCTTGATGAAGATGTCGCCAAGGAGATCGCGCGCATCATTGAGCAGAAGCACAAGGAGCTTCTTGAATCCATCACCAGGATGGTCAATGAGAGAACGGCAGCCCTGGAAAAAAGCCTGGCAGAGCGGGATAAGCGGATCGCCAGTCTTGAAAAAGAAGTGAGCCGGCTCAAGAAAGAGCTGGCTGTGGCTCCGAAGCCGCCCGTCAAGCCGCCCGTCAAGCCACCCGCGAAGCCGCCCGCCAAGCCGGATCCAAAACCAACGAGTGCATTCCTGGGTGTCGGCCACATCGATAACGAGACCGGCGCGCAGGTGACGACGGTTCATCCTGACAGCCCGGCTGCAAAGGCCGGCTTGAAAGAGGGTGATGTCATTACTGCTGTTAACGGCAAGAAAGTGAACTCCGAGAGCCTGGGGGCAGCTGTGACGGTTCACGCGCCAGGGGCGAAGATCAAGGTCGACTATCTCCGTGCCGGGAAGAAGGCCACTGCCGAGGTCGCCCTGGTCGATCGAGATGCGTTCTTTGCTGCCCGCTCCCGCAACGAGTCGGGCAAGAAGCAACCCGGCCATATCGTGCTGGGTGTTACCGTCGAGGAAGACGACAAGGGCGTTTTTGCCTTCGCGGTAGAGAACGGGTTTACCGGCCAGGCCGCTGGAGTCCAGAAGGGCGACCGGATCACCCATTTCAACGGCAAGGAAGTCAAGACTCTCGATGGGCTGGAGGCGCTGCTGAAGAAGGCGGAATCCGGCAAGGAAGTTTCCCTGCGCCTGGTGCGCGGAGAGGAGACGGTCGACGTGGTGGTGTTGGGCTCTTCGCAGAAGGGTGGAGCAAAGCTTGTCAGCACCAAGAGCACGAAGGCTGAGAAGAAAGAAGCGGCTCCGGTGAAGCCGCCTCCGGAAGAGAAGAAAGAAGAGGCCGGTTTCCTGGGGGTCGGCGTCGGTTCCGTTGAAGGAGGTCTCGAGGTCGAGATCGTGGTGCCTGATTCCGCCGCTGCTGCCTATGGAATCCAGGTGGGGGATGTTATCAAGCAGGTCAATGGAAAGAAGACGACCTCCATCGATGAGCTGAAGGCAGCCCTTGGCGGGGCCTCCGCCGGAGCAACTGTGAAGGTCAACCTCACCAGGAAGGGAGCTGATATAGCCATGAGCCTGGTGCTGGGAGCGCGGGGAGCCAAGGTTGAGCCCCCGAAGTCGCAGCCGGCAGCTCCGAAGCCGGAAACAACTCCCAAGCCGAAGGAAAAGCCGAAGGAAAAGCCGCCTGAAAAGAAATCAGAGGCGAAGGGTACCCTTGGGATTCATGCCAGGCAGACTGGAGAGGGCCAGGTGGTTATCACCATGGTCATTCCGGGTGCTGCGGCGCAAAAGGGTGGCCTGAAGGCTGGTGACCTGGTGCTCAAGTTCGGAGGCAAAGCTATTGGCAGCCTGAAGGATCTTCAGGAGGCCCTGGGGCCCATGCATGCCGGTGATTCCGTTACGGTCAAAATTCGCCGCGGCGAAGAAGAAAAGGACATCAAGGTCAAGCTCAGTGAGCCGCTCTCCAGTGGGAGCGAGGACTGAGGGGCTGTTACTGTTCTTCAAGGGTAAGGCCAGCTTGGAGGTCGAGACCGCCCCTTCGGGGCCGGGCGAGGCCTCCAGGTTGATGGTGGTGGCTGAAAGGTGACACAAGATCAGCATAGCAGCGCAGTTTACCTGGTCGGGTACCGGGCCAGCGGCAAGACAACTGTAGGGCGTGCGCTTGCCGCCAGGCTTTGCCGGGAGTTTGTCGATACCGATCACCTTGTAGAGGCAGAGGCCGGCAGGGAGATTGCGGCGATCTTCAAGGAGTCGGGGGAGGAAGCCTTCAGGCACCTCGAGAGCGAGGTCCTGCGCCGGGTTTGTGAGAGGTCCTCCCAGGGGGAGGGCCTTGTTGTTGCTACCGGTGGAGGGATCGTTCTGCTTGCTGAGAATATCAAGCTGATGAGAAATTCAGGGAAGGTTGTGTGGTTGCGGGCACCTGCTGCCGTCCTGGAGGAGCGTATCGGGGCCGATCCCGCCACCGCGCGGAACCGCCCTCCCCTGGAGGGAGCCAGCGCGGCCTCGGAGGTGGAGGAAGTATTGAGGCGGCGTTACCCTCTCTATGAGGCCTCCGCCGAATGTATTGTTGACACAGGGGATCTCGACCAGGAAGAGGTCTGCAGTGTGATTGCCGCAGCTTTGAGGGAGAAGCCGGAATAGATGTACCCGGAGATGTACGAAGTCCTTGTTGTTGCAACGGCCGTGGTGTTCGGTCTCTGCGTAGGGAGTTTCCTGAATGTATGCATCTACCGCCTGCCGCGTGAGGAGCTCAGCATTGCTAAGCCCCGGAGGTCATTCTGTCCTTCCTGCAAGGCGCAGATCTCCTGGTCTGACAATATTCCAGTTCTCAGCTGGCTGCTTCTGCGTGGGCGCTGCCGGGGTTGTAAGTCAGCCATCTCTATTCGCTATCCACTGGTAGAAATTCTTACCGGGATCCTCTGCGGCCTGGTGGTCTGGAGATTTCATCTTGAGCTGGGTGGTGGGCTCGCCAGCTGTCTTTTTCTTCTCGTTCTTTTCTGCGGCCTGCTGGTGGCAGCTTTTATCGATGCCGAGCTCCGGATCCTTCCTGATGAGCTCACGGTTGGCGGAATGCACCTGCTGCCTCCCGCCATGCTGGTCTTTCAGGATTTACGGTGGGCACCGCGAGCTGGAGCTCCCCGGGAGCTCCTTGCCTGGATGTCGGCTTCCCTGCCTTCCTGGGAGGTCTCGCCTGGAGCAGTGGTCGCCATCCTCTGCGTTGTGGTGCTTCTCTTTTTCGTCGCAGGGTGCCTGGTCTATCGGCTGTACCGAACCTGGCGCCTTCCTGGAGAAGCCAATGGGTTCTTCAGCGTCAGCCTTGCCGGCTTGTTGAGCGGGCTTGCAGCCGGCCTTGTTGCCGCAGTTTGCCTGCTGCCTGGTTTCCAGGAATCAGTCCCGGCCTACAATCTTGCCAGCTCGTTGCTGGGAATGCTGACCGGCAGCTGCCTGGTCTTCATTATCGGGGTTGTAGGTACGCTGGTTTTCAGGAAGCCGGCAATGGGTTTTGGTGATGTAAAGCTGATGGGGCTCCTGGGCGCCCTCACCGGTTGCTGGGGAGCTGTCTCGGGGTTCTTTCTCGCCTGCATTCTTGGTTCGATCGTGGGTATTCCGATGCGGTTGATTTCCGGTGACAGGCACCTGCCCTTCGGTCCTTTTCTGATTATTGCGGGAGTTTTTGTCTATCTGTGGCGAGATGCCGTTGATCTTGCCCTGCAGTGGTATATGGGCCTTTTCTTCGTCTGATTTGATGCGCGCCAGCCTCCCTGGCAAGGAGAGATAAGGTCTTTTTTTATCTAGTACCTTGCCATTTTGAGGCTGCTTTCGATAAGCTAAGCGCAGGCGCAGGGAGCGCCGGCCAAAAGGCAGAGTGAAGAGAACCTCCTGCCTGGCCCTGGTGATCCCTGGTCGTCTGAGAGAGGACTTTTTTAGCGATTTGGCCCTGCAGCCGGGGACAGGATTTCCCCCAGGGGCTTGGTAAAGCTATTAGGAGAAGAAGAAGTGATGAGCAGGAACCTCGTTTCTATGCTTGTTCTGGTTTGTGGGCTTGGGTTGCTGACCTCCGGTTGTGCGATTCCGGGTTTGAAGGAGGCCAACCAGAGGCTCAAAGAGCAAAATGACCGCCTGGTCAGCGAAAACAACCGGCTTGAGCAGGAGCTGGCTGCCGGTAACAGCAGCTCGATCCCCGATCTGCCGGGTGAGCAAAATAATCCCGGTGGTGGTGATGCGGCCGATCTGCTGATTCCGGGAGAAAACAGCATCGGTTCGAATGTGAAGGTGGAGAGAACCCCTGAGGGAATCAGGATGACGATTCCTCATCGTGTTTTCTTTGCCCCTGGGCGCACGGAGCTTTCCGGAACAGGTAAGGGAGTGCTCAAGAAAATTGCCGGGGTTCTCAACGGTGGTGAATACAGTGAGAATACGGTGCGGGTTGAGGGGCACACCGATGATGTTCCGGTCAACAAGGTTCGCGACAGGTATCCGACCAACTGGGAACTTTCCACAGCGAGAGCCTGTTCGGTGGTCCGCTACCTCGTCAGCAGTGGAGGTGTAGCAAAAGGCAGGATCTATCCTGCCGGGTTTGCCGATACCAAGCCGGTGGCCGGCGGAAAATCAATCGATTCACGCCAGAAGAATCGACGCGTTGAGATCACGATATTGAACCAAGGGGCCTGAGGGTAGAGCAGGCAGCAGGGTTGGAGTAACCGCGGGAGATGACCTCTTCCGCGGTTATTTTTTTTCCGGGTCCCACCCTGCAGGCTTACCGGGCGGTGGAATTGTCAACATCCTGTGCAATACCGCCATTTTTCGTCAAAAGGGTATCCAGATGATATTCTTCTCGGGCTTCTTCCCTGCTTCGGCAGGGTTGTAAGCGGGTTTGGAACGGGTATGGGGGGTTTACTCCAGTCTCTGGGGAGGAGACCCATGTCAACGTTGGAAAAACTGGCCAGGCAGCTGGTCGAAGAGGGCGGTTCGGATCTGCACATCGCTGCGGGCTCGCCGCCGATGATGCGGATCGATGGCCGCCTGGAGGCCACCGGGGAAGAGAAGCTCGATGCAGAAGCATCGAAAAAGCTGATCTACGCCATTCTCAGCGCTGAGCAGGTCAAGCGCTTCGAGGAGGACCTCGAGCTCGACATGTCGTTCGGCATCGAGGACCTGGGAAGATTCCGTACCAATGTGTTCCTGCAGCGCGATGCCGTGGGCGCGGTCCTGCGGGTCATTCCCCGGGAGACGATCCCGTTTACTGAGCTGGGACTCCCACCGGAGGCCTGTGAGAGAATCTGTAATCTCAGGAAAGGGCTTGTCCTCGTTACCGGCGCAACCGGCAGCGGCAAGTCGACGACCCTGTCTTCGATGGTCGACTACATCAACTCCTCCAGGAATGAACATATCATGACGATCGAGGACCCGATCGAGTTCATCCATACCAACAAGGGGTGCCTTGTTAACCAGCGGGAGGTTGGCTCCGATACCCACGGGTTCCGCAATGCTCTGCGTACAGCGCTGAGGCAGGATCCCGATGTCATCATGGTCGGGGAGATTCGCGACCAGGAAACGATTTCCGCCGCCCTGACCATCGCCGAGACGGGTCACCTGACCTTTGCCACCCTGCATACCAACTCGGTGGTCCAGACAGTCAACAGGGTGATTGATGTGTTTCCTGCTCACCAGCAGGCGCAGATCAGGACCCAGATGTCTTTTACCCTCGAGGCTGTTTTCTGCCAGCAGCTGGTGCCCAGAGCGAATGGGAAGGGCCGGGTGCTTGCGGCGGAGGTGCTGATGGCTACGGCTGCTGTAAGGGCGCTGGTGCGGGAGGACAAGGTGCACCAGCTCGAGTCGGTTGTGCAGACCGGCGGGAGGCTGGGTATGAAGACGATGAACCAGAGTCTGCTGGAGCATTGCAAGAAGGGACGAATTTCTTTCAAAGACGCCATGCGGTATTCGGCGTCTCCTGATGAGGTTGAGCGTCTTTACAACAAGATCGGTGGAGTCTGTGTCTGAGAGTAACGAGATTGGATCCGGGGTGTGAAATGACCAGGAGTAAATTTGACAAGCGGCTGGGAAATGTCCTCTCGCGCAGGAACATGGTCAGCGAAGATGCGCTGGCAGGCTACATGGAGACTGCGGAGAAGGAGTCCAGCTCACTTACCAGCGTGCTGCTTGACAGTGATCTGCTGAGCGAGGCTGATCTCCTGGAGGTCCTCAGCGAGGAGACGAGGTTCCCCGTTGTCGACGTCTTCAAGATCCGTCCGGAGAAGAGCGTGGTGGATATCCTGCCGGAGAACCTGGCCTCCTACTACGGAGTGGTCCCGGTTTCCCGCGTCGCCAATGTACTTACCCTGGCGGTTTCAAATCCTTTCGATATTCTCCAGCTTGATGATATCCGGATCGTCACGGCTTGTGAGATCAGGCCTGTCTTGTCGACCGAGCCCTCGATTCGCAAGGCGATCCCTGAGGTTTATAACCGCGGCCAGCAGATGGTCGATGACCTCCTTGAGGATATGAACGATGAGGAGGTCGAGGTCAGCGACAAGGCCCTCGATGAGGCAAGGGCGGCGGACCTGGGGTTGCTGGCGGAGGAATCCGGGCAGGCGCCTGTGGTCAAGCTGGTCAATCTCATCATCGTGCAGGGCATCAAGAAGAAGGCCAGCGATATCCACATCGAGCCCCTGGACAACGACGTCAGGGTTCGCTACCGGGTCGATGGAGTTCTCCACGAGAGCATCCGCCCCCCCAAGAGAATGCAGAATGCCCTGGTGAGCCGAATCAAGATCATGTGCGGCCTGG
>CAJWZY010000094.1 GCA_913050545.1 uncultured bacterium
GTACCACGGAAGCACAATCCGGATCTCTTCATCGACCAGCTTCAGAACTTTCCGAGTCTCATCGGAGAGCGTCAGGGTCTTTTCCTCGGTCAGGTCAAGACGCCCTGGATGGCGAAAGGCGATCCCGTTCACCACGAAAAGTATGTAGAGAACCAGGAACCCGTTGATGAAAAAACGGGTCTTTGCGCCCGAACGTCTTGCCAGGCTGAAACTCTGGGGAGCAGCAGCGGCCTTTGCCGGAGCGCTGCCGGTTTCCTCAGCTGGTTGCTTGTCGGCTTCCTGTGTACTCATCTCCACTTACGCGCACTCACCATGTTGACGGACAGAAAAAGAAAGAGACTGGTAAAGCTCAGGTAAAAGACCAGGTAGCGCAGCTCGATGACCCCCTTGATGTAGCCGGTAGAAAAATGGGCGTTGAAGCTCAGGTAGTGGAACAATCGCTGCAGCTCGGGAGTTTCCCGGTAGATGTGGGCCAAAAATACAACGGCAAAGAACAGCAGGTTCCCGGTAAGCGCCAGGACGGCTGCAACAAGTTGATTGCGGGACAGGGCCGAGGCAAGAATGCCGAGGGAATTGGTCAGGCAACCGAGGAAAAACAGACCGAAGTACATCGACTTGACCAGCCCCCAGTCCGGTCCTTCCGGTTTCGCCAGGAATTCCAGGACCAGAACGAAGAGTAACAGCGAAGACCAGATCAGCATGTAGAAGAACTGCGTCGCAAGGAACTTGCCGAGCACCACCTCCGATGCCTTTACCGGGGCCGTCATCAGCATCTCAAGGGTACCTGTCCTTTTTTCTTCTGAAAAAAGCCGCATGCTCAACAGTGGTGAAAGCGGAAGCACCCAGAAAAAGGAAAAGTTGAACAGAGACCTGAGCACCAGGGTGATCTGCTGGGGCTCATGGGTGAAGTTCACGCAGTTGACGAAAAAGATCCAGCCGTTGGAGACCATGAAGAGAAAGAGCACGATGTAGGCGACCGGGGAATAAAACAGAGCGAGGAATTCGCGCTGAAAAACCGCCCAGGTGTTCGATATTGCGCTCAGCGGGGGCCTGCTCACTCTTTCCTCCCGACGATCCCGAGAAATACCTCTTCGAGACTCAGTTTCTCATGCTCCAGCTGGCGCAGTTTCCAGCCTCCGCGCTTGACAGCTTCAAAGACCGACTCCGCATCCATGTCTGAATTGCTGAAGAAAACCCTGTAAGACCGGTAGCCCCCGTCGGCAGCTTCACCAGTGGCCGGCTCGCCTTGCTCTACCCTTGAGACCCCCTTCAGCCCCTCGAAGGATTTCTTGACCTCCTGCGCGGGCCCGGCAACGTCCGCCACCACGCAGACCCGTGTGCCCAGGGAATCCTTGAGCTCCGAGACCGTGTCGCTGGCAACGATTTCCCCGGAGGAGATAATCACCACGCTGGAACAAACGAGCTCCACCTCGCTCAGGATGTGGGTAGAAAGGATGACCGTCCGGTTCCTCCCAACCTCCCGAAGCATCGATCTGAACTGGATCACCTGCTCGGGGTCAAGCCCGACGGTCGGCTCGTCGAGGATCAGCACCGGCGGCTCGCCCAGGAGAGCATCCGCGAGACCGACCCGCTGGCGGTAGCCACGCGACAAGGTGCCGATCATGCGCCCTGACACATCCCCGGTCCGGGTCTCTTCGAGAGACTTCTCTATTCTCGACTTTCTCCGGGACATGGGAATCCCCTTGAGGCGGGAGCGGAACTTCAGGTACTCCCTGACCCGCATATCCGGATACAGGGGCACGCCCTCCGGCAGGTAGCCGATCGAGCTGCGTACCGCCAGGCTCTCGCTCCCCACATCGAAACCATTCACATTGACGCGGCCCGAATCACCCGGCATGAAGCCTGCGAGGATTCGCAGAGTGGTGCTCTTGCCGGCCCCGTTGGGGCCGAGAAATCCGAGGACCTCCCCCTCTCCAACCGAAAAGGAAATTCCCTTCAAAGCCTTCACAGGACCGTAGCTTTTAGCCAGGCCATCGACTTCGATCAGGTTTCTGGTCTCAGCCAAGGAATTCTACTCTCCACTTCCTGCCCGCAGCTCTGCTGGCAGGTAACTTCTCTTCAAGCTCCGTAAAGCCGGGATAGGATGTTCCGTTACCGTCTTTTAGTCCAGAAAGACTTCATCCTCAGAAAAGAAAACCTTACTACCACCTCAATACTCACGCCGCTCCCGCGAGGATGGAATCCCCTCCGCTTCACGGTATTTCGTGACCGTACGGCGGGAAATACTGATCCCCACCTCTTCGAGCTTGCGCACAATAGCTATATCGCTGAGCGGGCGGTCCTTGTCCTCCTCAGCGATGAAGTTCTTGATTCTCTGGATGACGCTGCCCCGGGCCTCCACATCACCTCCGGACTTGGTCGCTCCACCGGAAAAGAATGACCTCAAACCGAAAATCCCCTGGGGAGTCTGGATGTACTTGCCACTGATTCCCCGGCTGATCGTGGAGACATGGACACCGATTATTTCGGCTACATCTGCCATCTTCAGGGGCTTGAGCTTGCTGATGCCATGGTCAAGGAAATCAGACTGGATATTCACTATCTCCTGGGCAATCTTCTGCAGCGTCGATTGGCGCTGAACAATGGCCGCTATCAGCCACTCTGCATTGTCGAGCTTCTTCTTCAGGTACTTCTTCACCTCCGGGTCCTTACGGGACTGGCGAAACAGCTCCCGGTAGTGAGCACTGATGCGCAGGCGAGGCATGAAATCGGAATCTACACGAACCACGTACTTGCCTTCGATTTCATCGACGAGCACATCCGGTTTCACGTAGAGGGGCAGATCTCCACCGTAGTTTTTTCCCGGCAGGGGCTCGAGACAGGCAATATTAGCCACTGCATCCTTGAGGTCCTCGATCCCGACGCCAAGAGCCTTGGCAATTTTCGGCAGCCGGTTATGCCCCAATTCAGAAAGGAACTCCCGGATGATCCGCTCCTCAAGCGGATAGTCCTGGCGGTCTTTCTTGAGTTGCAGCAGGAGGCACTCCTCGATTCCTCGACCACCTACCCCGGTAGGTTCGAGATCCTGGACAATCTCCAGGGCAATCTCAAGCAGGATCAGCGGAGCCGGAGACTCCATCGAATCAAGGATCTCCTCCAGCGAATACATCAGGTAGCCGCGGTCATCGATGTTGTAGATGAGCTCACTGCAGAGCTCCCTGATGCGAACCACTGTCTCATCCGAGAAGTCAAACGCAGGGGAGGCCGCTGCCTGGGACCCAGCTTCTCCGGGCAGGTCTTCTCCGGGCCTGGCTTCCCCGAGACCATTTGCCTCTGAAACGGGCGCGGCCGCAGCAGGGGGGGCAACAGGATCCGGCGGAGCTTCAGGAGGGCTTTCTCCGGCAGGCACCACCCTGGACTCAAAACGGCGCATCACGGACAGGATTTCTTCGTCACTCAGGAGATGGACCTGGTCCTCGAGATGGTCCTGCAGGGAGATCGGGCGTTCAGCGGTATTGCTCATCGCCTCCTGCTTCTCGTCTCTCTCTCCGCTGTAGCTCGATGACATCCTTGAGGGTGGAGCATCATCCTGGCTGTAGCGGTCAAGTCGATCCAGCCGGTCCTCCAGCGAACCGAGCGGTTCTTCCGATGGCTCACCACCCGCCTCGGCCTCCTCGGCAGAGCCGCTTTCAGCCTGGGGCGCAGCCGCCTCCTCGGATCCTGTGAGGGAATTGTCCTCCGAGCGCTCGAGCGTCGCATTGTCTTCCAGTTCCTGCTCCACACGCTCCTGCAGGTCCGTGGAGTTCAAACAGAGAATCTCCATCGACAGATACATCTGCGGCGACAGCGTCTGAATCTGCTTGATCGCCTGGTGTTGGGAGAGACCTAATTCCATGGCGCTTCATTCGTTCCCCAGCCTGTCCAAACCGGCTATAGCTACTATCAGACAGACTGAAAAAAAACAATTCTTAGTAGAGTGGATCGACAAGTGAGTATAGGTGGCGCTTTTGCCAAAGTCAACTTAAGCGGCTGACAACCCCTTTAAGCAAAAACACTTAGAGAACATTCCACGGAAGCTGCCTGGGCCTCTGCAAATTTCTGTCCTTCACGCGCGACGCGCAGCCCGCCAGCGGCCTGAGAAGAGCTCCAGAACCCCGGCGAGGAGACATAGAAAAGCGAACCAATGCCCCCAGCTCCTGTAGAAGGATGGAGCGCTTCCCGGGATAAAGCTTTCCCTGAAGCTGTCGGCTTCCCAGGTCTTTTTGCCGCCATGAAACTCGCCGGCGAGGTCGACGATGCCCGAAGGCCCCACGTTCGTGCAGCGCAAAACGGGAATGCGGGACTCAACCGCCCTGAGGATCAGTACCGAGCGGTGCTGCTCGATATGAGCTGTGTTCCCATACCAGTAGTCTTCAGTGAGATTCACCAGGAAGTCGCTGCCGCTGGATGACTGGCGCACATATTCGGGCAGTACCGCCTCGTAGCAGATGAGGTTTCGGAATGTGCTATCGCCCAGGGACATCGGTGGATTGTCAGTACCCAGATTGAGGTTACCTATTCCGGGTAATCTGTTTCGCCACGAATCAGGCAGGAGGTCAAGACCGGGAACCCACTCACCAAAAGGAACGGGATGGTTCTTCTTGTAAATACTTCCCACCCCATCTCGGCGCAGGTAGATTGAAATGTTGTAACGACCTTCCCCAAAACCCCCAATCACCATGGGGATTTTAAAGTCATCCAGGACCATCTTCCCTCCTGCCGGGCGATTGAAGAGTGGACTCCTCCAAGGGTCGACTCCCTGGCCTGTCGCCAGAGAAATCGGGTTAGAGCCTTCGGGCCAGAGGACCAGGCCAACAGCGGATGGCTTTTCTTCTCCAATCAACAACCTGGTTTCTGCAACATAGCCATCGAGGAGTTGGCGGAGTCTCAAATAATATTGCCGGGGATTTTCATCCGGTCTTTGTCGGCGTTCATTCGGATGGAGAAACCCCTGTATAAAACCAACCTCGATCCTCTCGCCTTCACGCTCTGCCAGCCTTGCCTGGATCGACCCCAGCCGCAAGGGACCATAAACACAGCACACCAGCAGAAGGACTGCGCTGGCGGCCACTCTCCAACGCGGAAACCCTTCCACCGATCGCCGCCAACCGACAATACCTGCTGCCGTAGCGCTGGTGAGGAACACCAGCGCCGTCAGGCCACTGGCGCCGAGGATATCGACGCATTGCAGGAACCAGGTGCGCTCGTACAGAGCTCCACCGAGGTGCCACGGCCACAGCCTGGGGTAGTAATGCTCGATCCCTACCCAGAGAGGCAACACGAGCAGAAGGTGCAGGCTGCTGCGACAGCGCCCCAGGGCCAGGCCCATCACCGCCCAGGGTACCGCCTCGTAAGCGACCCAGAAAAGGTAAACAAGCAACGACAGAAGCGTGCCCATGCCGGTAAATTCGTTGATGGTATGGCAGACCCAGGAAAAGGAAACGCCCACGAAGGTCAGCCCGCAGATTCCCCCCAGCACAAACCCTCTCTTCTTCCCGACTCCCTGCGCCACCAGCATGAGAGGCAGGAGGATCAGGAAGACCAGCAGGTCGAGCTGGTAGGGCCGGCCGAAAATCGGAAAGGAGAGAATCCCGAGGCCACCGCTCAAGGCGGCTCCGCCAATCCTCAACCAGCAGAACCCTGGAGAGGTTTCCGCCACGGGTTCGGGATTTTTCTGCTCTGAAGAGCTCATACTGTGATTCTGCATGCTCCAGCGAAGGTATCAAGGAACCCTGCGGGATCCTCGGCCAATCAGGATCTCTTCCTGCGCAATCCATTCAGTAACATTGTGCCCTCCTCCATCGCCGCGATGCGGCTGAGAAGGAAATAAAGCCCCGCGGCGGAAAAAATAACGCCGAACACGAGGACTCCCAGCATCAGCTTGCCGTGCTGCCCTCCCTCAAGCCAGGCCGCGGCCGGCCAGACCGCGGCTCCCATCAGGGCTGAACAGCAGAGACAACGGAGAATCGAGCGGAACAGGCGCCGAAAATCGAATAATTTCACCTGGGAACTCAACAACGCCATCAGGAGTACAACCTGGACAATCGACGAGACAGAGGCCGCCAGGGCGATCCCCTTGTATCCCAACGGACCGTTTGAAAGCCACCATGCCAGGGGAACACAAACCAGCAGGTTCGCCAGGGCTGCCAGGACCGGCGTCCTGATGTTCTTGAGAGAATAGAAGGCCGACACCAGCACCCGGGCCATCCCGACAAAGCACAGCCCCACGATGTGATACTGAAAAACATCGGCGGTCAGGCCCAGGGAGGGCTTTTTGAACTCCCCACTTTCAAACAGCAGTGACACGATGGGCTGGCGAAGCAGGAAGAGCCCCACTGCGCTCGGCACCGTGATAAAGAGAGTCAGCCGCAGGACCTGGCCGAGCGTGTCAGCAAAACCCTGTTCATCCTTATCAGCAGCGAGGCGCGAGAGGGTCGTCAGGCTGACCGTACTCAGCGCAAAGACGAAAACCCCCAGCACGACCTCCATCAGGCGGCTTGAATACCCCAGCGCGGCAACATATCCATCATCTTCGAGGCGCCAGGCCAGCATCAGCGAGATAAACAGGTTGAGCTGGTAGATCCCTGCTCCGAAAACAACGGGAGCCAGGAGCTTGAAGATCTCCCGGACCCCTGCATGGCGAAACGGCCATTGGATCCGCGGACGAACACCAAGCCGCCAGACAAGTGAAGCCAGCAGAAAGAGCTGGAGCAAGCCACCGACAAGCACGGCACCGGCAAAAACAAAGGCCTGCTCTTCCACCGGGTAGTGAGGAGCGACCAGGAGGCCAATGGCTATGAAAGCCAGGTTGAAAAGGATCGGCGAGAAGGAGGCCCCGGTAAACCGTCCGTGAGCAAACAGGATACCCTGCAGCGAGGCAGCCAGCCCGATGAAGAGCAGGTACCAGAAGAGGATCTTCGTCAGCCGGGTCGTCAACTCAGCCTTGTCCTGCCCGGAATCCATCAACAGGGAAAGGAAATATCCCGAAAACAAAACGCCGGCCAGGGTGACCACCGAGACCAGCAGGAACCAGGCGCACAGGTAGTTCTCGCGCACCGATTTCAGCTCGCCCTTGTCGGACCCGCGCACGTAGCGGGTCAGCACCGGGACGACCGCACTGGAAACGGCCCCCTCGGCTACAAGGCTGCGAAACATATTGGGGATCTGGAAGGCGAACTGAAAGGCATCGGCGAATGGGCCGGTACCGAGGAAAGAGGCCCTGACCGCTTCCCGCCAAAGCCCGAGAATTCGGCTCAGGAGGGTGAGCAGGCCGACGGAGAAAACACTCCTCAGGTCAGGACCTTTAACCTCTGCAGTCCCTTCAGCCTCTACGCTCCCCGGCCCCTCTCTGTCTTCACTTTTTTCCATACCACCGTTCTAACCACCGCAGGGTACGGGAAGGCCCCGGCCCCGGCCAAAGCACAGATATTTTCCGGACTCCTCATCCGGGAGTGCCTTTATAGGCTGAATCAGACTGTCCTGCCTGAAAAAAACGGAAAACCTGCTTATCGCCACTTCCAGGAGGCTAAAAACGGTGAAAAGGTATTGTCATGGGTGCTGCTGTCCTGTATTTTTGGCCTTTCACGAATGCCTTACGATTGCGTGACTTAGAGGCATCCAGATAAATTCGGAGACTCGATTTGGCCATCAAGGTAACCATTCGCGCCGGCGAACCAGGCGAACGCTTCCTGCAGCGCTTCAAGCGCATCTGCTCCAAGGATGGGCTCTTCAAGGAGATCAAGAAAAGGTCTTACTATGAAAAGCCTTCGGAGAAAAAACGGCGGCGTGCCAAGGATGCCCAGAGGGCTCTGAGAAAGCGCATCGCCAGGGCGGAACGCGCTCGCAAGGGCTCGTAAGACCC
>CAJWZY010000095.1 GCA_913050545.1 uncultured bacterium
GGAAAAATTGGTGGCACCCTTGTCGCCTCGGCCATCACCAACGACGAGGCTTGGGCCGCCGAGCTCACCGACGCTCACAATATTGACCGCCTCAACATCGGTCCGATACCGACGATCCAGCTCGACTGGCTCCAGCCGCATGAGGGCAATATCGTCGAGTTCCTCTTCCGTGCCAGGGCTTTCCAGGTACCCGAAGATAAGCTCACCCCTGCTGGTTGAGCTGCAGCCCGGGCCGGTTGTTCTTTCTGAAGTGCGTGGCATTCTTCTGGTTCGCCCTCCGGGTGGTGATACGATGTCCAGGGCGCTGGTTGGAGAGGCGTAATCGTGGACAGGTATCATGGATGAGAAATTCAGATTCGAGATCGGCCAGCTCATCGAGCATCAGCGCTATGGCTACAGGGGCGTAGTCGTTTCCCGGGATGATCAATGCCGCGCATCGAAGCAGTGGTACGAGTCCAACCTGACCCGTCCCGAACGATTACAGCCCTGGTATCATGTGCTGGTCCACGGAGGAGATGCCTCTACCTACGTTGCAGAGGAGAACATGCGGGAAGATGCCGGGGGCGAGCAGGTGGTCCATCCGCTGGCGGCTACTTTCTTCATGTATTTTCACCAGGGCCGCTACATTCCAAGAGAGGACGTCAGCTTCCCCTCAGGGCTGCCAATATAGGTGCAGGGGGGGCGGTTCCGCTCAGGCCAGGAGAGCAGCCCTTTCAAGGGCAGCCTGGCTCTTCAGGGTCTGCCTGCGAAGATAGGCGGTCTCGTCGGCGAGGGATTCGCGCATTTTTCCTTCGAGCTCGAGTGCCTCCTGCCGTGAACGCGGCCAGCATTCATCCGCCCAGTTCAGGAGCGACTCGATGAAGCCGATCTGGGTTTTACAGCAGGGCTCCAGCTGCCGATGGGATTTGAGATCCCTCCGGTCAAGTACTTCAAACAAGCCCACTTCCTCGGGATAGTAGATATCTCCTTTGAGGAACTCGAGGCACCGGTTCTCGTATTCTTCTGCGGCGGCCTGGCAGCCGTTGCGCAGGGGATCCCAGGATGTCAGCATGATCTTCGCTACGGCCTGGTCCTCTGCCCTGGCGAGAAACCGAAGCAGGGTGAGGGCGTTGGCCATCGCCGCTGCCCGCGCGGGGTGGACAGCATGGATGACAACCGGGATTTCACAGAAGCGGGAGCTGATGTTGTTGCCGCCGCCGGGCTCAAAGTTCTGGAAAAGCCATTGCAGGATCGAGCAACCCTGCTGGTCGAGAGCTGGCTGGCCACCATCGTGGTTGAGAGAATAGTAGACCGAATGGATCTCTCCACCTTCCCGGGCCCGGGAGGGGTCTTCCACGTCCTGGAGCCTCCGGGTTTCATTCTCGATGAAGTTATGAGCGTATGGGTAGATGACCGGGTGGACCAGTCGCTTGAATTGCGCCGGGTCCCGGGGGCCACCCTCCCTTGCCTCATGTTCAAACCATATTCCTAACCAACTCATGTACACTTCTTCGGAAGAAGTCGGCTACATCTTGGGAACTTTCGTATGACCAGTAACCCGTTTCCGTTACTTCCATTGACCGGGAGGCCGGGGGTGAGTATCGTAGTGTTCCCGTAATCTTAATCTGTACAAGCAACAACCCCCGGAGATTAACGGAATGTCACATCTCAAGTTTTCGACTCTCGTAGTTCTGTTTGCCCAGGCCTGTTTCATCTGCGTCGCCAGTGGTGCCGATAAGAAGCGCAGCTATACCGATCCCAAGGATGTGGACGCCGACTATGCGATCCAGGGGGAATACAGTGGCGAACTCGGAGCAGATAAAGAGAAATACGGTATGCAGCTGATCGCCCGCAGTGGCGGTAAGTTTGATGCTTACAGTTTCACCGGCGGGCTGCCGGGAGCTGGTTTTGATCCAGCCACAGATGAGCGCGCTGGGCCCTATAAGTTTTCCACCAAGGACGGCTCCATCTCAGCTGAGCACGATGGAATGACCGCGGTTGTCAAGAATGGGGCTATTGTTGTCACGGGTGGTGGCGGCGAAAAGCTGGGAACACTGAAGCGGGTTGAGCGCAAGAGCAAGACGCTTGGCAAGAAGGCTGAAAAAGGGGCTGTCGTTCTCTTCGATGGAACCGATGTGAAGGCCTGGAAAAAGGGCAAGATGACCAAGGATGGCCACCTTCTGCGGGGAACCGAGTCACTCAAGAAGTTCCAGGACTGCTATCTCCACATGGAGTTCCGGGTTCCCTACGAGCCCACCGGTCGCGGACAGGGACGCGGCAACAGTGGCGTCTACATGCAGAGGCGCTACGAGGTCCAGATCATTGACTCCTTTGGAGAGAAGGCCTCACACAATCTCTGCGGAGGCATTTACTCGATCGCGCCGCCGAAGCTGAACATGAGCTATCCTCCCCTTACCTGGCAGACCTACGACATTGATTTCAAGGCTGCAAAGTACGATGACAAGGGCAAGAAGACCGCGCCTGCGACCATGTCGGTCTGGCACAACGGTGTTCTCATTCACAAGGACCAGAAGCTTCCCAAGAGAACCACCGCATCGCCGGAGGGTGAGAGCCCCAATCCTGGCGCCGTGTTTTTTCAGAACCACGGGCATATTGTCGTCTACAGGAATGTCTGGGCTGTAGAGAAGTAAGCAAGCTGGTTTGCCGGCCGGGTGAAGGCCCGGCCGGGCTTCGGGAGCGTATCCTGATGGGATCTGAGGAAAGCAAGGGCGACCTGTCCGAGGGCGACATCAACCTGTCGCCGCGCCGGGCTGAATGGGTCGAGAAAAATCTCGATGAGGAAACCCGCAGGCTCCTGGAGGAAGACAGCAGGCTCTTTCTGCACCAGTCTCTCTCGACTCCCTGTCTCGATGTCCTGAAATCCTGTGATGGAATCCACCTGGAAAACCTCCAGGGCCGGCGCCTGATGGACTTTCACGGCAATAATGTCCACCAGGTGGGTTTTTCTCATCCGCGGGTGCTGGCGGCCGTGAAGGATCAGCTCGACAAGCTCTCATTCTGTACGCGCCGGTATACAAACCTGCCGGCGATCGAGCTCGCCCGTACACTTTCTGACCGCGCACCTGGCGATCTCGACAGGGTTCTGCTCTGCCCGGGGGGGACGGGGGCTATGGGGATGGCCCTGAAGCTTGCACGTTGCGCTACGGGGCGCTACAAGACGATCAGCATGTGGGATTCTTTTCATGGAGCTTCCCTCGATACGATCTCGATTGGAGGGGAAGCTTTTTTTCGCGCCGGGATGGGGCCGCTCTTGAGCGGGTCGGAGCATGTCCCGCCTCCCGATTCCTACAGGTGCGCCTGGGATTGTGGGGGAGAGTGCAATCTCAAATGCGCCGACTATATTGATTACGTCCTGGAAAAGGAGGGAGATGTTGCGGCCGTGATTGCAGAGACGGTCAGGAGCACTCCTTTCATACCTTCAGCAGACTACTGGAAGCAGGTGCGGGAATCCTGTGACCGCCATGGAGCGCTCCTGATCCTTGATGAGATTCCGCACTGCCTCGGCCGCACAGGCCGCATGTTTACCTGTGAGCACTATGGGGTAGTGCCAGATATGCTCGTAATCGGCAAGGGGCTTGGAGGTGGCGTTTTTCCCCTGGCAGCGCTGATTGCCAGGGAAGAGCTCAACGTGGCTGCTGACAAGGCCCTGGGGCATTACACTCATGAAAAGAGCCCCGTTGCCTGTGCAGCAGCCCTGGCGGCTATCGATGTGATCGAAGATGAGGAACTTCTGCAGAATGCCACTCGCATCGGGAAGTTTGCGCTGGAGAGGCTCGCTGAGCTGCAGCGAAAGCACGCCCTGGTGGGAGATGTGAGAGGCCTCGGCTTGTTGCTGGGTGTTGAACTCGTTCGCGACCGCCAGAGCCGGGAGCGGGCAACAGAGGAGGCCGAGGCGGTGATGTACGAGGCGCTGGCACGAGGCTTGAGCTTCAAGATCACCATGGGCAATATTCTTACCCTGACGCCGGCCTTGACGATTACTGAAGATGAGATGGCGGAGGCGATCGGCATCATCGACGAATGCCTTGGCCTGGTTTGCTGACGCTCCAGGACGGGGATCCCGGGGAGGTTATTTCTTCCGGGACTTGAGCTTAACCCGGAAGGATCCCGAAGAGGTGCCACTGGAGGTCAGGTGGACGGAGAGCTGAAGCACGCCACTGCCTGTGGACCGCCCGTTGAACCGGGGGCCGGCCAGCTGCCAGGGCTGTTTCCCGATGCGCCATTGCAGGCAGCCCATGTTGCGGCTGTTCCAGGTGTGATTGGAGATTCCTGCAGGTCCGAAGCTTCGTCCCTGCCAGAGCATCGTGCCACTCGCTTCGAGGCTGAATTTCTGTCCCTTGCGTAATTTGTACCCGGTGTCCAGGGCCCGGTTTGAGCTCTCGATGTGAGAGGAGGTCACCTTCCATGACTTGGAGGTTTCCAGCTCACCCCAGGCGATATAGACCAGGTCCGTATTGGGAATCTCCAGCTTGAGCGGGCCTCTCTGGATATGAAATTGCTTCGTCTCGATGGTCCCCCTGGCGGTAAACCTGCCGGTGGTGATCTCGTCTCTTCCATCCAGGTAGATGTCTTCGATGGTTTCGATTTCAGAGATCAGGCCTGCCAACTGGCGCCGGGTGGCTTCGTCCTGTTCGAGACCGCGCTCGGAGACCAGGTGCCGGTAGGCGCCCGGGCCGATTGCGTTGAGGTCATCGAGTGCGTCAGTTTCTTTTTTTCGCAGCCGGGCGAGGGCGGCATTGAAGTCCTGGTGTTCGCTGGCAGAGAGCCGGAGACTGAAACGCACCCGGAGGACCTCCGAGAATGGGATCTCCAGCTTGCCGTAGCGCGTTGAGATGGTGAGAACTTTTTCTTCGAGTTTACCAATAAGGACCTGTCCGCCGGTCAACCCGAAGGTGGGGTTTTCCTGGCGCCCGGGCTTCTCCGGGGCACTTTGCCCCCTGCAGGGTAAGGCCGCCAGGGCGCAGATGAACGTCAATGACAATAACTGCGCAGGTGCACTGAAGAGATACCGTCTCACTGGAACATTACCTCTGCCCATTTGGAAGCTCATCGGTTCAGTAATCAAACGGCTCAGTAATCGAAGGTGAGCTCGTAGAGTTTTTCGCTGTCATCGAGCGCGAGGATCTTTTCGCGCTGGTCCTTCAAAAAGGCTGTCACCCTTGAAAGGACCTTGAGGTACTCGTCCTGTTTCTGGTCAGGCCCGAGGATCATCACCAGGATATGGACGGGCTGGTCGTCGAGGGAATCGAAGGGGACTCCCGTGCGATGGATTGCCAGTCCGACGATGAAGTCGTCAATGACGTTGATCTTGGCGTGGGGAATTGCGAGCCCCAGTCCGAACCCGGTAGAGAGGAGCTGCTCTCTCTCCAGGATGGCCTGCAGAATGGATTCCTCGTTTTCAAGGGATTCACTCGTTGCCAGGCACTTGACCATGCTCTGAAGACAGTCGTTCTTATTGTCTTCCTCCAGCCAGGTGATCCTGGAGGGAGATATCAGTCTTGAAAGAGATTTCATCGTAAATACTGCTTGTTGTCTTTGTCGTTATCCGGCTACCGCTTTCAGTCACCAACGTAGCGACTATACAGGTTACGGGCTTTGCTGGCATCCGTCAATCCGTCGAAAATAGCCCGCTGGTCATCAAACAGGGTCATCGTGAAGTCGTCCGTAGTCAAGCGCAGGTATCTTGAGTGGCATTCGACATTCCCCACAGATTCCAGCCTGCCGGCAAGAGCCTGCAGGTCGATGCTCTCACCTGATTTCGGATGAACCTGGACAGCTTCACGGCCGCAGAGGGCCTCGGTGCCGTGCTGGCCTTTTCCCTGCAGGAAATCGAAGTGCCGATGAACGCAGACAGGGCAGTCCGGGTCCGCCTCCAGGCGCGATTCTTTCCACTCCATATTCCATGAATCGAGCCGGAACAGCCGGCCACCGAGAAGCTCAGGACGATCTCCAATGAGAGTCCGCATCGCCATCGAGGCCTGGATACTGCTGACCATGGCGACCGCTGGTCCGAGGACCCCGGCTGTGTCGCAGGTCTGGAGTGTCCCAGGTGGAGGAGGCTCGCCCATGTAGCACCGCAGGCAGGGCCCCCGGGTGCCGCTGAAGAAGAGGGCGTGGCCGCGGGTTTCTATTGCTCCTCCGTAAATCCAGGGAGTTCCGGTTTTCCAGCTCAGGTCGTTGATGAGAAACCTGGTTGGAATATTGTCGGAGGCATCGATAACCAGGTCGACGTTTTCGGCCAGCTTCAGCGCATTGAAAAACTGGAACTCGGTAGGCTCGGCCTTGATCTGGATGGAAGAGTTCGCCTTCTCGAGGTGCTTTTTCAGGGCGATCGCCTTGGGTGTGCCATTGCGGACATCTTCCTCGGTAAAGGCGATCTGGCGTTGCAGGTTCGACCAGTCGACGAAGTCGCGATCCACCAGCCTCAGCTCGCCGATGCCTCCGCGCGCCAGGTATTCAGCGCTGTGAGTGCCCAGGGCCCCGCAGCCGACGATAAGGACACGGGCCTGGCTGAGCTTCTTCTGCCCGCTCTTGCCAATGACTTCCAGGATGTGGTGGCGGTTGTAACGGTCTGGAGTTTCTGACATGGAAGTTTTTTAGTCTTTGCCCGGGCCGATTACCACCAGATATCCTGATGGAGACAAGGAAGGTTCTTCTCAGGGGTTTGATCTGGAACGGGATTGTTTACATGATAGGCTACTGCGCCCCGGGATCGTCATCGCCAGATTGGAGAATAATACATGCCTCTTAAAGACCGCGTCGCAATTATCACTGGAGCGGCCCGCGGTATTGGCCGGGCCTGTGCTGAGAGATTCCTTGCGGCCGGAGCTGCCGGGGTTGTCCTGGCTGATATCGATGCAGCCGCGGCAACGGCTGCTGCAGTCCAGATGGACCCGGGTGGAGAGAGGGCACTTGCCGTACAGGTAGACCTGACCCGGCGCGATGAGGTTGAGGGGATGGTTGAGACCACCCTCGCTAAGTTTGGTGATCTTGACATATTGGTAAACAATGCGGGAATAGCCGGCTCCCCCGGAGGCCTGGAGGAGCACGGCGAGGAAGCCCTCGACGAGATCTTTGCGGTCAATGTGAAGGGGCCGTGGTTTACCTGCGCCGCTGTCCATCCTCATTTTCTCGAGAAGGGATATGGCCGGATCGTGAATATCGCCTCGATCGCAGGCAAGGAAGGAAACCCCGGCCTGGTTCCATATTCGATGACCAAGGCCGCCTTGATCGGCATGACCAAGGCCTATGCCAAGGAGGTCGCCACCGGGGGTATCCTGGTGAATTCGATAGCTCCCGCGGTGATTGAGACCGAGATTCTTTCCCAGGTCTCCGACGAGGTGAAGGAATACATGATCTCGAAGATACCTATGGGGCGGGTAGGACAACCGGGCGAGGTGGCCGAACTGGCTCTTTTTCTCGCATCCGAGAGTTGCAGCTTCTCAACAGGTTTCTGCTACGACATCTCCGGTGGGCGGGCAACCTATTGACCCCCGGGGGTTTTTCTCTGCAACCTTTCCTGTTGCAGCAGTATCATATCTGAAGGGATGTCGCTGAGTCGGCATCAGGGAAACTCCCGGCCTCTGTAGTTTGACTGGCTTCGGGAGAGTCTCGGTTGGATGGGGTAATAATCAATGGGGCTTATTTCATGAACGACCGCAAACTTATCTTCTCTGTTCTTTTTGTGATCGGTTGCCTGTGTGGTTCTCCTGCGTCCGGTGATGAATCCCGGGATGCGCTCAAGACGGTCCTGAAGTCTTTGCGGGCCGGGGATGCCAAGGCCCTGGAAGCATCC
>CAJWZY010000096.1 GCA_913050545.1 uncultured bacterium
TGCGCCTGCTGAGGCTGCGCCTGCTGAGGCTGCGCCTGCTGAGGCTGCGCCTGCTGAGGCTGCGCCTGCTCCTGCCGAGGATGCCAAGGTAGAAGAAGCAAAGGCGGCGGAAGCCCCGGCTGGCAGCGCTCCTGCAGGCGATGCCGCAGAAAAAGCTCCTGTGCGTAGAGGTACAATTGCCCAGGAATCTGCACGAGCAGCAGCTCGTGGGGAAAGGGGTGGCCCTGGCGGCAGACGCGGTGGACGCGGTGGACCGGGGGGGCCGAGAGGTCGCAGGGATCGTGGTGGTGGACGCGGTGGACGTAAAGAGGAAGATAGCCGCTACGAAGAGCGCGTTGTGAAAATCAACCGCTGTTCCAAGGTCATCAAGGGAGGACGACGCTTCAGCTTCAGCGCTCTCGTCGTTCTGGGTGACAGGCAAGGCAGTGTTGGAATTGGTTTCGGCAAAGCCAACGAGGTTCCACCCTCGGTGGAAAAAGCCACGAAGAACGCTCGCAAAGATTTCACCAAGGTGTCGATTCGCGGCAACACCATTCCGCATAAAATCATTGGCAGATATCGCTCATCGCGCGTCATTATGATTCCGGCCTCTGAAGGTACGGGTATTATTGCCGGCGCCGCTGTAAGAGCGGTTGTGGAGTGTGCTGGAGTCAAAGACCTCCTTACCAAGGTCCATGGGAGCACAAATCCCCTCAATGTCGTCAAGGCGACCTTGAACGGCCTGAAGGAGCTCAGGACTCGTGAAGAGGTGAGCATGTTGAGAGGAGTGGAAATCTCAGAATGAAATTGACCGAGATCCTGTCCAAGGCAGGTAAAAAAACTTCACGTAAGCGCGTTGGCCGTGGCCAGGGCAGTGGGACTGGAAAGACCAGTGGCCGTGGCCACAAGGGAGCTGGGCAGCGTTCCGGGTTCAAAAAGAACCGGCCGGCTTTCGAGGGCGGCCAGATGCCCCTGGTTCGAAGGTTGCCCAAGCGAGGCTTCACCAATGCCCCGTTCCGCAGGCGTTTTGATGTCGTTAACGTCAAGCTCCTGGAGAAATGGTTTGAGGCGGGGGATTCAGTTGACCTGGCTGTTCTGCAGTCGAGAGGACTCATCAAGCCGCGTCATGGAAGGCTGAAGATTCTCGGGGCGGGGGAGTTGAGCAAGAAGCTTACAGTTGTAGCTGACGCGATCAGTGACACAGCCCGGCGAAAAATCGAAGAAGCCGGCGGTAGCGCTGAAAGCTCAGGCAGTACGGGCAAAAAATGAACCTCAACAGGATCTTGTTATCCGTGGTGATTGGTGGCATTGCCGGTGGCATTGCCTGGTTCAATTCACTCACAAGCCTCACCGATGGGCCCCTGTTCGATCTCAAAGAGGCAGATGGAATAAGTGAATTGTTCAAGCTCCATGGTTTCAGTGGGGTATTCTCAGTTTTTCCGCAACTCCAGTATGCCCTCCTGGCTTTCGTCGGGGTCTGGCTTGCTTCCATGGTCACCATTCGCATGCTGGGCGATGTCCTCATCGACATCTATAAAATCCCTGAACTCAGAAACCGTATTCTCTGGACCCTGGGGTTACTGGGCGTTTTTCGCTTCGGCTTTTTCGTCTACCTGCCGGGTATTGATATCGGGGGCTACGAAAAGCAGCTGGAAAGCGATACCGATAACCCCCTTGACTGGCTGATGTATACCAGTCGATTGACTGGAGGCTCCTTTACCCCGGTGCTGTTTTCGCTGGGGATCATGCCCTATATCTCGGCTTCGATTATCTTCTCGCTCCTGGTGAAGGTGTTTCCCTACCTGGAAGCGCTCTCCAAGGAAGGCGAGGCTGGACGCAGGCAGATCAGCAAATACACGCGTTATGCGACCGTTGTTCTTTGCATCGTGCAGTCGCTGTTCCTGATCTGGAGCTGGAAGAGCCCTATCCCCGGTGATCCCAATGCGAGCAGCATCACCCTGAACCCGGGTTTCTGGATCTGTACTCTCCAGTTGCTTTGCCTGACTGCAGGCAGCATGTTCGTCATGTGGCTTGGAGAAAAAATCACCGAATACGGTATCGGCAATGGGACCTCGCTGTTGATCATGGCGGGGATCATCTCCGATGTCCCGAGGGCGATCGCTTTCCTGCTGGGTAAGATTATTTCGGCCTCCGGCGATGACCGTCCCTATGAGGTTACTACCTGTCTCCTTGTCTTTGGCCTTTTTGTGGCTATCGTGGCGGCTGTTGTATTTATCACCAAGGGGCAGAGGCGGATTCCGATTCAGCAGCAGAGGGCTGTGAAGGGACGCCGGGTTTACGGTGGGCAGCGCCAGTATATGCCGGTCAAGGTCAATGCGGCCGGCGTCCTGCCTGTTATTTTTGCTTCCTCCCTGTTGATGATACCGACGCTCTTCCTCAGCTCAGTGGCCTTCTCCGGGAGCGGCTGGTTCTTTGGCTTCCTCCAGATTCTCAACAACGCCTTTGCGCAGAACGGCTTTCTCTATGTCTTCTGCTTCATTGGCATGATCATTTTCTTTACCTATTTCTGGACCAGCCTGTACTACAACCCGGTGGAAATCGCAGGGAACATGAAGGAGTACGGCAGCTTTATACCAGGAATCAGGCCCGGCCGGCGTACGGCTGAGTATCTCGAGAAGATCTTCAAACGAATCACGCTTGCCGGAGCTGTGTTTCTCTGTGTGATCGCCCTGGTCCCGACCGTTCTTGCGGCTAATATCGAGGGCATGAACTTCATCGTGACCCAGTTCCTTGGGGGGACAGGTATCCTGATCGTGGTGGGTGTGAGCCTTGACTTCGTTGAAAAGATCGAGGCCCAGTTGCTCGTCAGGCAGTACGAGGGCTTCATGCGAGGGGGGGACACTTCTCGCGGAGGTAGCGGTGGCTCGGATAAAAAACCGGTTGCAACGCAATAAAGAAGTGGGCACTCCGGTCGCCTTGCCGGGGCAGAGATGATCTCTTACAAGAACCCTGAAGAGATCGAAAAAATGCAGGCTGCCGGACAACTGGTGGCCGAGACGCATCGCATGGTTCGCGATACTGTCGAGCCTGGCCTGTCGACCCTGGACCTTGATGTGCTCATCAGGGACTTCGTTCTTGAGCGAGGAGGGCAGCTGCTCTTTTACAGGTACAAGGGCTTCCCAGCCAACTCCTGTATCTCCATCAACGAGGAGGTTGTTCACGGTATTCCCCGGGAACGCCGCAAGCTGAAATCGGGCGATATTGCGAGTGTTGATATCGGGGTCAAGCTAAAGGGCTATTGCGGTGATTCTGCCTGGACCTATAAGGTGGGGGAGGTTGATGAGCAGGCTGCAACATTAATGGCGGTGGGGGAGGAATCCCTCTCAAGGGGGATTGCCGTCTGTCGGCCGGGCGGAAAGATCTCGGATATCGGCAGGGCTATTCAGACCTACGTGGAAGGCGAGGGCTACCATGTGGTCAAGAAGTATGTCGGGCATGGAGTGGGGGTTGAGTTGCACGAAGATCCCCAGGTTCCGAACTATGTAGACAGGAGTATCTTGTTGCAGGACCCGGACTTACGAGAAGGCCTGGTCATAGCCATAGAGCCGATGGTGAATCTCGGTACGGAGGATACGGAGGTGCTCAACGACGGTTGGACTGTAGTTACGAAGGACAGGGGCTTGTCCGTTCATTTCGAGCATACCGTTGCAATAACTGCCGAAGGGCCGAAAATCCTGACCCAATGTGGGCCTTCGGAAAATTGAAAGGAACTTCAAAGAATACGAAATTTTTCTTTGTATATTTTGGCGTTCGTCATCTATACTCATCGGCTCGAAAATTTTTTTTAGTATTGGTCTAAGTACTTGCCGTTTAAAGGTTTGTTGTTGGATCAGGTGTCAGCGGGGGAGACCGGTGAGCTATGAAGGTCAAGGTTTCTGTAAAGCGGCTGTGTGAAAACTGCAAGATCATTCGTCGCAAAGGTGTGGTGCGGGTGATTTGTACGAATCCCAGGCATAAACAGCGGCAGGTTTGAATCTGCTGGCAGACAATCGGAAGTCATCGAGAAGTCATCGAGAAGTCAATCGGATCGGTGGAAAGATCTGGTTCGCTGGTCCTGCGGAAGTAGTTAACTTATTAATTTAAAAGGGAATAAGAGGGTCTATGCCTCGAATTACTGGAGTTGATATCCCGGCGGATAAACATATCAGTATCTCGCTGACCTATATTCGCGGTATCGGGCACACCCTTTCGCTGGAGCTGCTCAACAGGGTGGGAATTTCCCCCTCGGTGAAGGCCAGGGATCTGACCGAAGAAGAGCTCAGCAAAATAGCTTCCATTCTCGGGGACGATTACGTCACTGAGGGAAGGCTTCGGCGTGAGGTTCAGCAGAACATCACGCGTTTGAAAGAGATTAACTGTTACCGGGGAATGCGTCATAAACGAGGGCTTCCTACTCGAGGCCAGCGGACAAAGACCAATTCCCGGACCAGGAAAGGGCCGCGAAAAGTCGTCGCGACCAAGAAGAGCGTCAAGCAGATGTAATTCTGCTGAGTTTTATTATTCCGCGGCCGGAACAAGGATGCGGAATTGGCGAATTAATGGTGAGAAATGGCTAAGAAGAAAGTCAGGAAGAATGTCGTCAAGGGGATCGTCCATATCAAGGCGACCTTTAATAATACCTTCGTGACGATTACCGATAAGAATGGACAGACCCTTGCATGGCAAACGGGTGGTTCCATGGGTTACAAGGGCAGCCGTAAGAGCACGCCCTTTGCCGCTCAGCGAGCTGCTGAGATCTGCGCGGCAGCCGTCAAGAAGATGGGCATGAAAGAGGTCGATCTTCGTGTTCGGGGGCCGGGTTCCGGGCGTGAATCCGCTATCCGTGCTATCCAGGCGGCAGGTCTCGATATCAAGATGATTGAGGATGTGACCCCTCTTCCACATAACGGTTGCCGTCCCAAAAAGAGGCGGCGAGTCTGACAAATTTTTATACCCTGCCTGGCCTGGGGCAAGACAGGGATATATTTTTCTACGGAATTAAAGGACCGGGCGCTTGAGCAGGAAGCTGGATGAATTGCTTTCCAGGTCAAAGATCCCGGGAGGAGATTAGATGCGTATAAGGTGGCGCGACTTCGAGATACCCAATTCAGTCACGGTCGAAGAGGACTCTCGGAAATCCACTTACGGTAAATTTGTCGTCGAGCCCTTTGAGCGAGGCTTCGGGGTTACCGTAGGTAACAGCCTGCGAAGAATTCTGCTGTCATCCCTCGAGGGAGCGGCACTCGTCTCTGCCAAGATTGAAGGAGTTCAGCACGAGTTCAGTACGATGCACGGTGTCTACGAAGATGTCACCGAGATCCTGCTCAACCTCAAAAACGTGCTTCTCCTTATCGAAGGAGAGGTAGGCGAGGTGGAGCTCTCGATTCGTGTAGACAAGATGGGTGACGTCACAGCCGGTGATATTGAGCACGGCCCGGAGGTGACTGTTATCAATCCGGATCTTCATATCGCGAAGCTTACCCAGGACATCCCTTTCAATATCGAGTTGACGGCGCGCAAGGGCCGCGGCTATTCGACGGCCGCGGAAAATTGTGATGGTGACAATGAGATCGGTGTCATCTGGATGGATTCTTCCTTCTCCCCGGTCAGCCGGGTCAGATATAAGACGGAAAATACCAGGGTAGGGCAGCAGACCAATTACGACCGCCTGATCCTGGAAATCTGGACTAATGGGGCCCTGAAGCCTGATCTTGGGCTTGTTGAAGCCGCGAAGATCCTGCGCAAGCATCTCAACCCGTTTATCCAGTACTCTGAGATCGGGGTCCTGGTGCAGCCTGAGGAGCAGGTTGTGTCTGAAGAGGTGGTCGAGTCTCCGGATCTCGACGAACTGCGTAAAAAGCTGGAGATGCCCATCAGCTCTCTAAGCCTCGGGGTCAGGGCCTACAATTGCCTCGATGGAGAATCTATTCACACGGTGGGACAGCTGGTCTTCTGGAAAGAATCAGATCTGCTCAAGGTAAGGAATTTCGGACAAACGACCCTGGATGAGATCAAGTTAAGACTGGGTGAAATGGGGCTCAATCTTGGAATGGATGTTCCTGCTTCAGCCGTTCCGGAAGTTGCTCCTGTACACATCTCTCCGGTTATTTCTCAGGACTTAGGGGCCGCTCCTCCTGAGGTCGAGGCCGCTCCTCCTGAGGTAGAGGTCGCTCCTTCTGAGGTGCGGATCGCTCCTGAAGATGCCGAAGTTTCTCCTGATGACGCCGAAAGCAGCCTGGATCCCAGTGCGGGGACTTTGCAATGAGGCATCGCAAGAGCAGCAAGAGGATGGGGCGTAATACCGCCCACCGGCTTGCGCTGAAGCGCAACCTGGCTCGTAGTCTGTTCCTCTCCTATAACGAGAGCGGATATATTATGACCACGGTTGAGAAGGCCAAATTTGTCAAGCCGTTTGCGGAAAAGCTGATTACGCTTGCCAAGAACAACACGCTGCACAACTATCGTCGTGGATTGCAACTCCTGGACGATGAGGATGCGGTAAAAACCCTTTTCGATGACATTGGGCCCGCCTACAAGGAGCGTCCAGGTGGATATACCCGGATCGTTCGCAGGGCTGACAAGCGTCTCGGTGACAAGGCGACCCTCGCTTTGTTCGCATTTGTTCGTGAAGGAGCGGTCGAGGCAGCCACCGTTGCCGAAGACTCCGAAGAATAATTCGGCGGAATCATCGTTCCGTCGGTTACAAAAATCCTGCTTCAGCAGGATTTTTGCATATCTGCACCAGGGTTTTCTCAGGCTTTCCGGGAACGCTGTTTGTGGACACGAGAGTGGTTAGGTCTGAAAATAAGACCAGCTGGATTCAGATGAAATCCCAGGGCCTGTCTTCTCCAGGGTGGGCTGTGTTTGAGCGCCCCAGGCTGATCTGCCTGAAAGAGGATCGATCTCATGGAAAACAGGAATAGACAGGTGACAGGTTTGGCGTCTTTCTGCTTCCTGGCAGTCTTTGGGGCTGCAGGATGTGCTCATATTGCGCTGCTCGACCAGTTGGAGCCGGGTATAGAGAGACCTGCCGCGCCTGCTGGTGCTGCATTAGAGAATCTTCGTCCTGTCTATGCCGCCGGTAAGCTGCGCCTTGAAGAGCTGGACAGCACGTCTTCCTGGGGGAGGCACATTTTCAGCTTTCAAACTTATTGTGAGTTGACCGGCGATTACAGGACAGTGCAGGGTGAGTACTCAAGGGTTCTCCAGGCCGACCAGGAGGCTCCATACCCCCTGATCGCGATTTCTCCGATACTTGGAGGAGCAAAAGACAGCTACCTGGCCTCCCGTTTCATAGCCAGGGAGTGTTGCCGGCGCGGGATGTGCGCCTTCTTTATCTACCAGGAGAGATCGATACTCTCCGGGCAAAGGGATGCCTGTGGACTTGAGGCCCGTATGCGCCAGAGCGTGCGCGACAATATCCAGGCGCTCAATGCTATTTCAGAACTTGAGGAAATAGACCCACAGCGACTCGGTTCTTTCGGCGTCAGCCTGGGAGCGATCAAGAATCTCGTTCTCCTGGCAGCCGAACCCCGCCTGAGGGCAAATGTACTCTGCCTTGGTGGCCTGGATCTGGCCGGGATCCTGCAAACATCGAAGGAACCAATGGTATTGAGGTACCTGGCACAAAGGAAGAGGGAGGAAGGACTGTCTGTCAGGGATCTCATGAGGGAGCTTAACGGCTATTTTCCCTCTAACCCGAAGAACCTCGTTGGAGGAATCAGCCCGAACACGGTTTTGTTGTACCTTGCTGCCTGTGATGAGGTGGTTCCCTATTCCCAGGGGCTTGATCTTCGT
>CAJWZY010000097.1 GCA_913050545.1 uncultured bacterium
CACTCTCGGTGGAAGGCAGATTTGCCGAGTTGATCCGCACCGGATCAGAAACAGGTTCCGTAGCGGGTTCTGCTGTATTTTCCTCAGCAGGCTGGGCAAGTGCAATCCTTTCCCTCAAGGTCTCTGACTCCGGCGGCAGAACAGCTTCTCCCCCCGGTTGCCCAATCGCAGTAGCTGCAGGGGCAGTTGCTTCCGGAGCAAGTTCAGCTCCCACAGCAGGCTGTATGGGGGAAAAGTTCCCACCATTGGAAGAAGTCAGCAATACCGGTTTGCGGGGCAAGGAGGCCAGGCCTGAGCGCGAAGGCGCCTGCTCTGGATTCTCTTCCACCTCTACGCCCGCATCCAGCGCGGCAACTCCTCCGGCAGGACCTTCATTAACAGGGGTCCCGGTCTTGACGTACTTCGCCACCACCACCACCAGCAGGATCATCAATCCTACGATGGCAATCTTGGTGCTATTAGCCATCTTTCCCTCCGACTTCTTTTCTACGGAAAACTTGCTCTTCACAAACAGACCCCCTGAGCCCTGGAGAACTCCCCTCCCCTGAAAGGCACGGTAGCTGAGGTCTGTGCAGGGATTAAAACTTTAGCGGAACTTGAGGTCAACAGAGAAATCCGTAAATAACAAGAGGAACCCGAGTTAGCCCGGGTTCCTCTGCGGTTTTTAACGGTTTTGCGTCGTTTTCAGGCCTTTGCAAGTTCCTCTTTACGCTGCAAAGCCCGCTGCCGGAGCATGATCAGGATGGGACTGGCAATAAATACCGACGAATAGGTTCCAGCGATCAGTCCTATCATGAACGTAAAGGCAAAGCCCCTGATGGCCTCTCCTCCCAGGAAAAGGAGTGAACAGACCGTCATCAGCGTCGTTACCGACGTCAGGAGAGTACGGCTCAGGGTCTGGTTGATACTGAGATCGACGCATTCCTTGAAGGACAGCTTGTTCTTGCCAAAGATCTTCAGGTTTTCACGAATCCGGTCAAAGACAACAATCGTGTCATTGATCGAGTACCCGATGATCGTCAGCAGCGCCGCGATCTCCGGCAGGTTGATCTTGATCGAGTAGTCGGGGAAGAATTGATCAACCAGGGCAATGATACCAATACTGATCAGCACATCGTGCAGGAGGGCAGCAATGGCAGCCAAACCAAAATAGAATTCGAAACGCAGCGAAACGTAGAAGATGATGCTGAGAATCGAGATAAAGAAGGCGATGATCGCCTTCTGCTGCAGGTCGGCGGAAACCGTTGCACCAACAGTCGCGGTGGTGAAGAAGGGCTCTGAAAGTATACAGAGGTCTGCCACGCCCTTTTTCTTGAAGGCTCCGCGGACGGCGGCTTCAGCCTGTTCACGGCTGGGCTGGCCATTTTCCCGGGGAACGAACGCGGCAAACTTCAAATCGAAACTGATCGTGGAAGCACCGGGACTCGCCACTGCGGCCGGGTTGCACTCCTCGACCTTTAAGCCCTTGAAGTCTTCAGCATCATCGGAGAGGGCGAGGTTGAGCTCTTTCTGGAGATCTTCTTTTTTGATTCCAGTCTCGCCCGGGGGTTCGAGATTCACGTTAACGCTAAGAACCTTCTTTCCCGAGGCCGCATCGGAATCAGCTGCCCAGGCCATCTTGAAGGGCGCAGGAACAAGCATCCCGGTGAGCTTAGCGCTCAGCTTGTCGCGAACCCGGTCGGCAGCCTCTGCAGCCTTGTCCTCGTTGACAGAAGCAGTCGGGTCTTCTTCCTGCTTTTCTTCCTGCTCAACCCTGGTCATCACAATGTAACGACGCTGGGTGTCGCCCAGCGGCTGCAGGCGAGCCTCTTTGAAGAAAGCCGGATCGCTTTCCTGCAATTCTTCAACCAGGCTGTCCATCTTTTCACGCGGCGTGGCCTCTTTAAGGGAGAAGCCAACACGGGCACCACCGTTGAAATCGATACCATAGTTATCCATCCCCCTGGGAACGACAACGGCCCAGGAGCCGATGATCACCAGGACCGAGACAACGAGGAAGGGTTTCTGGATCTTGCTGAAGACGAATGTCGGAGTGGAGAACGCCGAGACCATGCTCAGCTTCTTGATAACACCTGCATTGAGCAGGGTGCTGATGATAAGCCGTGTCACAAACAGGGCTGAAATGAAACTGATGATGATTCCCGCGATCAGGGTGATCGCAAAGCCCTTCACCGGCCCGGTCCCGAAGTTGAAGAGCACCAGTCCTGTAATCACCGTGGTCAGGTTTGAATCGAAGATAACAGAAAAGGCTCTCTGGTAGCCTGTCGTCAGGGACTGCAGCAGGGTCTTCCCCCTGATTCGCTCTTCTCGAACCCTCTCGAAGATCAGGATATTCGCATCGATCGCCATACCGATCGTGAGCAGGATTCCCGCAACACCCGGCAGGGTCAGGGTCTGGCGGAAGCAGGCGACATAGGCCAGCACCGCAAGCATGTTGAAGGCCAGGGCAAAGTTAGCCACCAGGCCGGCCATCAGGTAATAGAGTGCAATCGAGCTCATGACCAGGACAAGCCCGATAAGGATGGCCTTCTTACTGGACTCGACCGATTCCTTTCCAAGCAGCGAACCAACCGTATTTTTCGAGATCAACTGCGGCTTGGTGGGCAGGCTTCCACCATTGAGGATGGTGACAATACTGACCACCTCCTGGCGGGTGAAATCGCCTGTGATCTGCCCATTGGTCGTGATCTGCCCCCTGATACTGGGCGCCGAGATCACCTGGCCATCCATAACGATGGCCAGCCGTTTGTTAATATTGTCGCTGGTGAGCTGGCCGAGCTTGATAGCCCCCTCATCCCCGTCATCCATGGAGAAGGTCACCATGTCGCTGCTGTCCTGCGGATTGATCGAGACAGCGGCTCCTTTGATCTGGCCCCCATCCACCTTATCCCGCGGGATATTGGACAAGACCAGCTGGCCTTGCTCTACCCACTTGCCGGTATCCGCGTCCTTTTCCATTTCCGGCCAGACAACATATTCCGGCTCGGGGGGTTCCACCGGCTCTTCTCCACCCCTGCCACCGGCCTCCCATGCATCATAGACCTTTACGTACGCCCTGTAATCCGTTTCCCATTTTTCATAAGCCGCACGGTACTCAGGTATCTTGGCTGTATGCTCTTCCGCGTTGACCACGAGCTGCAGAGACATCTTTCCAGCCTTCTGGATCTGCTCCTGGATAAACTCCGTCGATGCGCTGTCACTGCCTGGAATCGTCACCACCAGGCGGTCACTCCCCTCGATCGCGATACGGATCTCCTTGAGACCGTAGATATCGAGACGGTTGGAGATGATGTCCTTGATCTGCTCCGTCACATCGGAGCTCGCAGCTCCCCTGATGCTGCTGAGGTCGAGCTTGTACTGCAGCTCGGTACCTCCCTGCAGGTCGATCCCCTGGTTGATGTTTTTGAAGAACCCATCGTCGGTGTGAAGGGTGTACACGCAGAGGGCTATGAATCCGGCCAGGAAGGCCCAGCCCATACCTGTTCGCTTAATCATTTTCTTTCCTTAGAGATAAAGGGTAAATCGCAGTCGGGGTTCGACGGATGTCTCAGCTACTTTGAAGGGCGCCCCTGGAGTGGATCAGCGCCCGCCATCCAATCGATGGTTCGCAGCAAGTCTCAGATCGCGGGAGGGCCGCGTACCGGATGGTTAACCCGGCCGACACCTGCTGGGATGCAGGAGGACGAGTAACTGAGAGTGCAGGAAGAAAAACCTGTATTCAATTCCAGCGGATAAAGAGCCCCATTCCACCAGGAGAGACTGCTGCCGGGATCACCGGGACTCAGCTGCCTCGCGACCGACTCCGCCTGGAGAACCCCCACCTGCAGGGCTTCTTCGCAGATGCCTGCAGGGGCATGAGGCCGCACGGGCGTACCGGTATCCTGCCCTTCCTGCTGCTCGCCGCCCTTGTCCCCGCTCTCACCGGGCACCTCTTCAGCCGCAGTGGCCGAAGATGGGACCGTGGAGAGATCACCAGCCGCGGGGGTGTTTCGATCTTCCAGCAACAGCGGAAGCACCACAACCCCCAGCAACAGCAGGGGAAAGCTCAGGGATAACCTTGGGAACCGAATCTGTTTCATCGTTTGAGTTACTCTTCGATGCCGCTGACTGAAGGCGCGGCGGCTTCTTCCTGGTCGGTGGAGCCGGCAGCAGAATCAGCTGCCTGTCCTCCCTGGACATCGAGAATATCGAGAATCGCTGTGCGGGTGAACTGGATCCGTGTCTTGCTGGTCTTGTCGACCTCAAGAATAACATCCTGGTCGGTCAACTTGACGACCCGGCCGTAGATGCCGCCATGGGTCAAGACGGTATCGCCCTTCTGCATCGACTGGACCTTGCGCTCACGTTCCTTCTGCTTCTTGCTCTGCGGCCGAATGATCAGGAACCAGAAGATAAAGAAGATTCCCAGGATCAGGACCATGGGGCTGTTCAGGATACTGGGGGCCGCGTTTGTGTCAGCAGCGGGAGCTGCGTTCTCGCCACCTTCCTGCGCAAGGATCAGGAACTCTGTAATCAATGGTATCTGCATGGATCAGGTCCTCGTGGGAAATGCCGAAAAGACCGAGCATAACCATAGCAGCAGAGCATGCAATAGTTTTCCGTACTCTCAATCGCCCGCAGAGGGACGATCTGAGAAAAAGCCCTTTTCACGGCAACTTTTCCGGAACTCCAGGCCACATCCGGCAGCGATGGCCTCCCGCAGCTGCGACATCAGGCGCTGGAACCAGGTCAGGTTGTGGATCGTTCCGAGGATCGGCCCGAGGATCTCGGAGCGCTGGTAGAGGTGACGCAGATAGGAACGGGAAAACTCCCGGCAGGTATAGCAGCTACAGTCGTCATCGAGCGGGTTGTAATCCCTCTCCCAGGCGCTGTTACGGATCTTCACCACCCCCTTCGAGGTAAAAAGACCCGCGTTGCGGGCATGGCGGGTCGCCACCACGCAGTCAAAGAGATCGATCCCCTGCAGCGACATATCGACGAGATCCTCCGGCATACCGACCCCCATCAGGTAGCGTGGGCGGTCTGGCGGAAGAAGAGGAACCGTCACCTCGACAACGCGCCGCATATCCTCCGGCGGCTCCCCGACACTGACTCCCCCGATGGCGTAGCCGGGGAAATCAAGCTCCAGCAGCTGGCGGGCCGACTCTTCCCTGAGATCATCGAAGCACCCTCCCTGCACAATACCGAAGAGAGCCTGGTCAGCCTCCCTGCTGTGAGCTTCCCGGCAGAGCTCCGCCCAGCGGGAGGTTCTCCCGACGGCCGCCTCTACCTGCTCCCGGCTGGCGGGGTAAGGTGGGCACTCGTCAAAGGCCATGATGATATCAGCCCCGAGGTCATTCTGGATCTCCATGCAGCGACGCGGCGTCAGGCGGACCTCGTCTCCATCGAGATGAGAGCGAAAGGTGACCCCGTCATCATCGACCTTGTTGAGATCGCCCAGGCTGAAGACCTGGTAGCCACCGCTGTCTGTAAGGATAGGCCCCTTCCAGCCGGTGAACTCGTGCAGCCCCCCCGCCTCCCGCACCACGTCAGAACCGGGCCGCAGGGCCAGGTGGTAGGTATTGGCGAGGATCATCTGGGCGCCGGTGCCGGCAACCTGCTCCGGCGTCACCGCCTTGACCGCCCCCTGTGTTCCCACCGGCAGAAAAGCCGGGGTGTCGACCACGCCATGGGGCAGCTGCAGGCGTCCCAGCCTGGCGGCGGATGATTCGTCTTCGGAGACGACAGTAAATTCCAGTGGAGAAGGACTCATCGAGGGGTTCCCGTATAGAAACGAAAACGCGAGTTTGCTCTAAAGATGAGTGCGTGGCAAGGGGCGTGCTCTCAGTAGGCCTCTGCCAGCTCACTGCCGCTGTAGTAATGCAACAGAACCTGCCTGTAATCGAGACCCTGCTTTACCAGTCCCCTGGCCCCTACCTGGCAGAGCCCGACTCCGTGCCCCCAGCCCGAGCCCTCCAGGAGCCATTCCCCCGCCTCCTGGTGAACGAGGGAGAAGGAGGTGCTGAGCACAGTTCCGGGAACACGGGCCTCTACCGCCATGCGAAAGCTGTAGGCCCACCACTCGAAGGAGCCAAGCGAATGAACCAGGCGGAGATAGAGCACCCTGCCATCGGCGGCGCGCTCGGAGACCTCGAGCTCCTCCAGTCGCCCCATCCGGAGTCCTGGCTGGGTCCTGGCCAGGTACGCCCGGGCCAGGGACTCTAGCTCTTCAGCCCGCAGGGCAGACCTCCAGCTTGAGAACTGGCTTCCATCGCAGCCGCCGCAGACCACCCCCGACAGGGGCTGCAGGGCACCATCTCCAATGGCGGCGCTTACGTTCGCGGTCCGTCCACCACAGGTGGAGTGGAAATAACTCGAAAAGAGCCCTCCCTGCCAGTGGAGTGCCTGCCCCCGGGTCTTCGCCACCGCCTTGCGGACACTGCGGGTTTCAGCCGCCACCCCCTTGTAGACCTGAAAACCGGTGTTGGCCCTGAACACAGGGCTGCGGCCGGCCTCCAGGGCCCGGCGAAGGGAGTAGAGGGCGAAGGTCCGGCTGGCAACCGCCTGTGCGGCAAGAGCCTCTCCATCGAAATAGGCCGGCATCTCCGCACCGACAACACCCAGCAGGTAGTGCTCGAGGTCAACGGCATTCACGGCCTCGAGGGCTCCCTCCACCACTCTCAGCTCGAGCGCTCCCCTGTAGGAGCGGGCGTTACCTCCCCCGCGTTCCGGAGACAGGGTAAAATCAGCGCCCTTTCGATGGAGAAGAACCGGAACAGCGTCGTCACCGGGGCGCCTGGCAGGAGGGTCGGCAGAGACCACCGTATCTTTCCCCTGCGGCCCCGCCACCAGTCTCTCTATCCTGACAGCCTCGTCGAAGACCCTCCCTGCAATCCTCACCAGGGGCCCCTCGCAGCCAATCTCAACAGTTCCCTGCTCTGCGCTGTAGAGAACCCGGCCGTCTCCAATCGACTTCACCTCTACAGCCCCCTCCATCCTGAAAAACACCCGGGGAGCTGAAAAAAGCCGGACCCGCACCTCGATGCCCGCCGGCTCGAGCTCTACAGGCGGCGTCTCCTCCCGGCGCCTGCAGCCGGCAGGAAAAAGCAGCAGGCAGAGCAGGATTGCGCTGTAGGGATAACGGCTGGGGCACATAGGTAGCGGGATCGAGCGGAAGAGGAAACGGTTAGAGATCAGACGAAACTCAGCTGGCTCGAGGGGTCGCCATAAAGCTCACCGGCCTTCCTGGTGATGCAGCGACCGCGTGCGGTACGGGTAATCAGGCCTTCGCGGATCAGGTGAGGCTCGTAAACCTCCTCGATGGTTCGTTTTTCTTCTCCCACCGAGGCGGCTACTGTTTTCAGGCCAACCGGCTCGCCCTTGTAGCTGAAGAGTACTGCGAGAATCTTGCGGTCCACGCGATCGAGACCGTTTACATCGATACCGAGGCGTTCAAGGCCTTCACTGACAGCCGCCATGTCGACCTGCAGGGGATCACCGCTCTTCCAGTCTCCCTGGCTCTGAGCCACGTCACGAATCCTGCGCAGAAAACGGTTGGCGAAGCGGGGAGTACCCCTGCTGCGCGAGGCGAGCACATCGCAGGCGTCCTGTTCGATGTCGCAGCCAAGCAGCCCGGCCGACCTCTCAAGGATCTGCGCCAGCTCGGAGACGGGGTAACAATCAAGCTTCTCAACTATCTGAAAGCGACTGCGCAGGGGAGCTGAGAGCAGCCCCTCCCTGGTTGTCGCCGCCACCAGGG
>CAJWZY010000098.1 GCA_913050545.1 uncultured bacterium
GCGCTACCAGTCGGCCGGCGACCTCACCGATGACATCCGGCGCCACCTCCTCCACGACCCTGTCCTCGCCGGCCCGCCGACTCCCGGCTACAAGCTCAGGAAGTTTGCGCGTAAGCACCGCATCGGCCTGCTGGCAGCCGCCGCGCTGCTGGTGATCTGCGCCGTGATCGCGACCCTGACCTGGCAGGCCAGCGTAAGGGAAAACCTCAGGCAACGAATGGAGCGAAGCTCCGCGAAGCTGGACCAGGCGGAAAAACACCATTCTGAATACCTCGCCCTGTCCGGGAAATTGCGCCAAGACACCCGGAGCTGGAAGGAGAATAAAGCCCGGCACCCGGATTGGCTGCCGGTATGGGAACCGGCCACCATCAAGCTTCTTGAAGACAGCCAGGAGATTCATGACACGCGCTCGCAGCTCGACAGCGAATTCGCCGCCGCTCTCAAGGCCATCTACGGGGCCCTGCAGGAGGCGCCCGAAGATTCTGCCCAGGTAGCCCGGGTACAGGAAAACCTGGCGGGGCTTTTTGCCAGCCGGGGGCAGCAGGGCCTGCGCCAGAGCGACAAGCAGATCTCGACGGAATTTTTCAGCCTCCCCCTGCGTGAAGCAGGACACCCCCTGTCCCTGCAAATTCGCAGCGAACCGGCCGGCGCCGAGGTCTACCTCTACCGATACATCGAGCACGAGTTTCGCCTGCTGCCGGTTCCCTTCCATTCTCAAAGAGATGAATCAACACCGGATGAACAACTCCACGACCGGGCAATCCTCGAGTTCGAGGCCGTACACAATCCTCCACTTTACGCCGCCCAGTTTGAAGAGGGGGCCGGGCGCTTTGCTCCCGGTGACCGCTTCCTGTCGATCGGCGAGACCAGGCTGCGGTCCAGGACAGATCTCGCCGGCGCCCTGCAGGGACTCGACCTCGATGCAACAGTCGAGGTGACTGTGCTGCGAGACGGGAAAAAACACTCGGTATCCTGGAAGCCCTTTTCTGGTGAACTGGCTGAGTACCCCGATGAAAACGGCAGTACCACCAATCCCTTGTTGTGGAAAAGCAAACTCAAGGAGGGCAAGGTGCTGAACATCTACCAGCAGTTCGGCTTCACCTTTACCGGCGTACCCCTGCCGCGTGGTTCGGAAAACCACCTGGGAACCACACCGGTTGAGCATCCCATCAAGCTGCCCCCGGGTTCCTATCTCCTGCTGCTGGACCTGCAGGGGAGCCCCACTGTGCGGGTCCCGCTCGTTGTTCCCGGACAGGCAGCGAAACTCGATGTTCAAATCCCCCCGGAGGTTCCCGATGGCTTCCTCTACGTTCCCGCGGGGCCGTTCTTCGCCGGAGGAGATGACCAGGACTTTGCGCAGAACCTCGAACCCGGCCAGCGCGAGCTGCCAGGGTTTTTCATGGGCCGGCTAGAGGTTAACTTTACCGACTACCTTGCCTTTGTAAACAGCCCGGAGATCCTGGCCCGTACCGATAAAGATGGCCACGCGCTCGGAAAGGCCGGCCGGGGAGGGAAAGAACCGGGTTCGAAAAAGGTACTGCTCATCCCTTCCTACGGGGGGCGGCTGCTTTTCAACAGGAGTACTTCCGGAGGAAAATGGATCCCCGGAAAATCCGTAGCGAATCTGAAACGTCCCGTCATCGGTGTTTCCATGCTGGCGGCTATGGAGTACGCCCGCTGGCTCAGCGCCAGGGCCCCTGGAAAGAAATATTCTTACCGCCTGCCAACCGACCTGGAATGGGAAAAGGCTGCCCGGGGAGTGGACCGGCGAACCCATGTCTGGGGCAAACACCCTGTTTCGCCCTACAGCCGTTCAGGTGCGTCAAACTGTAAAAGCGCCAACACCCTGGGCAATACAGGCGCATTCCCGATGGACGAAAGCATCTATGGAATTCGCGACCTTGCGGGCTCTGTCAGCGAACCGACTACAGACCTGACCGTTGCCGGCCAGGGTTTCATTTCCTACAGGGGAGGCCACTGGATGACGATCGATGAATACCTCTTCCATGCCGCAACCCGGACCGGGCACCTTGCCGACACCCAGGAACTCCATTGTGGTTTCCGACTGGTGGCGGTACCAACCGTCAGCGTGAAACCCGGCGAAAACTAATTCCCTATTGGCATGTAGGCGAAAGCTGAAGGCAGTCAAGCCCATCTGCCGGCTCAGGGTCGGGGCCGCAATCAGAAACCAGGTAACCCGGTGACGTTGGAGTCGGCGGAGCCGGATCCGGTCCATTCCCGCCAAAGAGCCAGCCGAAGATGATGATCGCATCGGTGATCTCCAGGGTTCCGCTGTCGTTGGTGTCTGCAGCATCCTTGCAGGCCAATTGTCCATTCCCGAAAAGATAAAGAAGCAGCACGACGCCATCCGTCAGGTTGATGGTTGCGTCAGAGTTTGCGTCGCCGCGCACAAAGGCGACACCTCCGGGCTGGCAATTTTCAGCGCTGGCACAATCGGGATCGGCGCAATCAACCAGGCCATCAAGATCTTCATCCAGCCCGCCACTGCAGCCCCCGGGCCAGTCCGATTCGCGGCCGATCAGGTGGTTAGCGTAATTGGTGTCCAGGAACCAGGTAGGCGGCGCGTTTCCCGCTCCCCCACCGCCACCCTGGGGCTGGAGATCCAGAAACTCAACCCGCGCTTTATTGCGAATAAGGGTTCCAGGGTCCCGGGAACCGGGAGCCAGGTCGACGGCAAACTGTACGAAGGCCTCTCCCTCCGGAGTGTTTTCCACATGCCCGACAAGAAAGCCATCCTCATCCATAGCCGGATCCAGTTCAATCGGCTGCAGGCTGCCGCCCTGCCACGTCAACGAGGTAAACTCCCATTTCAGTTCGTTGCCGTCCCTCGTGCAATCCACATTGACATAAATATCCGGGTTCAGATCCATGGGGAACCTGAAATTCTGATAGGTGCTGGAGTTGTTCAAGTTGTAATAACCCAAGCTGCAGGTCGGTTGATTGCCGACGGTGAAAGTGCCCGAGGTGGTGTCTGTACAGTGGAACTGGTAATCCACACCGACCCCGAGAAACCGAACAGATGAAGGGTCGAGGTCCGCCGGGAGTTCATCCAGTACATTGACGCTCTGCGCCGGAAAGGCACCCGGAGCATTCTGAAAGGTAACCTCGTAGACCATGGTCACGCCATCGATTCGATGCTGGGGCTCCAGGATAATTTCAACCGTCTGTTCAGGCTCCGGGTTGTTCGGCCCATCAGGATCGAGCTGCCCCTGTGACTGCCCACTGGGACCGGTCTTGTAATTTGGATCTTCCGGCGTGATGACCTCAACATTCCTTCGGCCGGCCGGGATGTAGCGCTCTGAAGCGAGTCCAGGGCTGTCCACCTGCAATGGGCTCCCGGGGTCCTGGCAACCAGCGAACGGAGCAGGGCTGGCCGCGCCGGTGACCACGTTACCGAAGGATCCTTCAGCCCCTGGAGCAACAGCAAGTTCCGCTGTGACCTCGTAACCTTCGACTTCGAGTTGGTAAGCGGCGGGGTTCCAGGGTGGCCCCTCAGCGGGGCCACCCCGGAGCCCCTCGATCACAAAAAATCCGGACGGAAGCGTCTGGCCGCAACCTCGCTCACCACCTCTTACTGCAGCCACCCGCACCCCACCGAGGGGCTCTCCCCATGAATCACGAAGCAGACCGGAAACCGCCGCGCTGGGATGAGCCGGATCTACCTGTGTCCAGGCCGTATGAACGGCCAGTCGCAGCGCCTCCTGGACCGAGGCCGGGTCCCGGCCGCGCAGGGCGAGACGAAGCGATATTTCTCCAAGAGCCTCTATGCCTTCCTCCAGCGTGGAGCCCAGCACATTAGCCAGCTCTGCCCAGGCGACCGCGGGAACGGAAACGGGTTTCGCAAAGGTCACCGCATTACAATTCGCCGGCTCCAGGCACAGGGGGTCAGCGGGCAGTGGCGCAAGCTCCTCAACAGTGAATTCGATTTCTTCCCCCAGGATGGTAGTGATCATGTAGATAAGATTCTTTCCCCCGGAGGCGCCTGGAGGAAGCAGGCCGGGATACCCGGCCGGGTTGACGGTAAGAAGATCGACAGGGTCTCCCTCATCTGAAAATTCCGGATCACTTTCCAGCCTGAGCTTTACCCCGGGCGGCGGATGGATCCTCAGCAGTCGGGGCCTGAGAGAGCCGCCGCCGGTATTTTCGTAGAGAACCTGGAGAGGCCTTGGACGGTAAGGCCGTACCCGGCCGGCAGCCACCAGCCTCACATCAAGTACTCCCGGGTTGCCTTCCTCCTCTACCTGGAAAGCATCTGGAAGTTGCGCGCTCTCCGCTGCGCCATTGCCGGCCTGGAGACCATAGCTTCCCGCAAGAGTCCTCCCGCTCAACTCCAGGGTGAGCAGCACATGGCTCGAGGAGACAAACAGGGATTCGACAACGGCGATTCCGGCCCCGTCCCCCCCGGTAAACACGAAGCTCGTCTCCCGGGTGAACCCGCCCCCGAAAACCGATGTGACGATCCGGTTCGAAGTTCCCGGCACGGGCCGGGTCCCTGAATTCACAGACAATTCATCGAGAAAGAGGCCCGGCAGCTCGCCCCTGAGGGTGATGGAATTATCGCCATCTCCATTCGCTCCACCTCCCAGCGCCCAGGGAAGGATATAGGCAAAATCATCACGGGCAAAAGGAATCACCAGTCGCTGGCTGGCCTGGCCACGCACATCGGCTGCAAGGTCGTAATCTCGCGGAGTCGGAATCCGTCCCCATGCCATGAGAAGAACGTTCTCATCACCTTCCTGCCCTTCCAGGGAGAAAACAATGCTGTTGCCGGGCGCGCCGGCATCCCTGTGCGCCCTGAAAAAATAGGGCGCCGAGTCCCTGCCTTCAACTCCAGGTTGGAGGCGAACTTCACGCGGCTCTTCGGGCGGCAGAAGGGTAATTCCATCCGTCACCACGTTGTCGTACTCAACCCGTGTACCGTTACTCCAGACCCAGAATCCGAAATAGCCGCCCCTGTAGCGACTGTCAGCAACTTCCATGATTAGTTGATCATCACCCCAGACACGAATCGTGGTGGCATCGACTGTAACTCGCCAATTGAGTGGAGGCCCACGCAACTCGGCGACGTTACCCAGAAGCTGCTGGTCCCCTCCATCTATTCGAAGAAGCCGAACCCCACGGTCCTTCGGCCTGTCAGTCCAGTCCAGGCAATAGCCACTGGTCCCCGCTTCCTCATCCCAGCGATGAGCCGAGCTCGTAGAACAAAACATGACGCCAGCGTGACGGCCGACCCCATCCTCGGTATTGGGACCGGTGAGGAAATTCATGTCGAAGGAAAGTCCCAGGGTGGGAGGCATTTCGACCGGTGGGTCCCCGGCCCAGATCCAGGCCTCACGAAGTTGATTGCCATCCGCTTCACTGGATTCACCTGCCAGGGATCCCTCTGAGATCCCCCATTCCCCTCTGAATGCAGTCCAGCCAGCAGGAGGAGTATCCTGGTTGGGGCGGTTGAAATTATCGATGACCCCCTGCGCGTTGGCCTGCGAACTCACCAGCCAAACGACAAGGATAAATCCGGTGAAAAAGTAATAAAGCCTGCTTTGAAGCATTATTTCCTTTCCGAAATAAGCCTTCGAAAACTTCTGAATCGCCTGTCCTGCTAACCAGGATCCCGGCACTGAAAAACGCCGCTGGTCGCTGAAACAGACGATTATCTAAATTGGCTTTTGCCAATCCATGGACCCATTTGAATAAGGTTACCGCCTGAATGGCCAAATAACAATTTATAGAGATTCTCCTCCCTGGAGCCCTTTTACCTGCTGCCCTGACTGGTGGCAAGGAAGCAATTCATAGTCACAGTTCCCTCGCTGCAGCTGGTAACCAGCTTTTCTCCAGCAGGGTTGAATGCCAGGTCGGTAATGGCCCCTCGTGCCCAGCGACCAGGAAAACAAGCCGCCCATCAAGAGAATCAAACAGGCGAACCTTGCCGTCCCAGCCTCCGGCGGCGAGGAGCTTCCCGTACGGGCTGTAGGCGCCAATGACCTGAGATCAGATGTCGTTTGCGGACGCCTTCTCACCAGCCACCGTGAAACAGGTGCAACCACGGGACGCTAGAGAAAGAAGGCGGCAACAAAGAAATGGACGGCCTCTGGCCTTATTCAGCCTTCTGCTCGGTGCCGCGATCCCGCGAGCTCCTGCCGCGGCTGCTGCGGCCGAAGCTTCTCGAGCGTGACGACCTGGTGCGGTACTCGCCCCAGGAGGTGTTCTGGTCAGCGGTCAGGATCGTCTCGATGCGGGCATCGGTGTTGGCCTTGACCTGCTTCTGCGATGCCTCGAGAGCTTCCTTCTCGAGCTCCTGCCCCTTCAACTCATCGAGGGAGGTCCGTTCCTGGGCGAGAAACTCTTTCAGGGTGTCTTTCTGGCCGTCATCGAGCTTCAATTCGAGGCTCCTGTCGAAGCCCCTGATGGTCCAGTCATCGCGCTGGCCCTGGAATTGCTTGGTAAGCTCTTCCCGCCGCTTCTGCTGCTCGGGGGTCAGCTCGCCGGAATCTCCACTGAAGAGAGTCCTGAGCTCCGAGAGTCTGCTGAGACCGTTCTGGCCCTCGCCGTCAGCGCCTGTGCCCCCGCCGCCCAGGAAACGGTCGGCAGCCTGGCCAAACGCGCTGTTGACCTGCGCCGAACCCTTGAGGTCTTTTTTCAGCTGGGCGATCTCCTTATCGTGGGCAGCAAGCTGCGCCTCGAGCGCGGAGAGATCTACCTCCGCAGCGGGGCTGGCCTTCTCGCTTGCAGCACTAATGCCGGCCAGGTCGCTTTTCAGAGCCTTGATCTCATCATCCTGGAACTTATCTTTATTTTCTGAAGCTCTCGCCTTGGCAAGGTCCGTCTGGGCCGAATCGAGTTCAGTACGCAGACCTTCAACCTGGTCGCTCAATTCCAGATTCCCCATGTAAAGAAATCCTCCAAAGAGCACACCTACGGTCGCGATTGCAGCGATGGCAATATTCATCTTTTATCTCCTGGTAAATGGTTCACTGAACCTGGCAGCAACACCCTCTGCCTTTAAGGAACCCATGTTACTCCAGCTTCACCCTGATGGCTGTCGAGACTTGTCGGATTCTTAAGATGCTTCCCAGGAAGGCTTTCGGCGTAATCAGCCTTCTTTTTTCTTCTGACCCTGGCGCTGGACCTTCTTCTGGCGCGGTTTCGCTTTGGGTTTCCTGAACCGCTCCGGATCATAAACGCCGCCGTAAGCATCGCGAAGCTCGTCGCAACGGCTGCGCATTTTCTCGAGAACAGCCGCATAGCCCGGATCCGAGACGAGGTTCTTCAGCTGCGAGGGGTCTTTCTCGAGGTCGTGCAGGTACTCATAGACCGGCTTCTGTTCGAAGTAGCGGGCGTAGACATAGCGCGCTCCGCGAACGCCCTCCCACTTCGGAATCGCAGAATGGTTCATCAGGTGCTCGGCGAAGGTGTCGCTCCTCCATTTGCCGGGAGCGCGCCCCGCTGCCAGGGGCACCAGGCTGCGGCCCTGGTAGCCGGCAGGAACATCGATCCCGGCGTAGCCGAGGATCGTTGCTGGAATGTCTATGTTGAGCACCATCGGGGCTGACACCTTGCCGCGCAGTGATTTCTCCGCACGCGGATCGTAGATAATCAACGGCACCCTCAAAGACTCTTCGTAGTGCGACCACTTGCCGGCGAAGCCCCGCTGACCC
>CAJWZY010000099.1 GCA_913050545.1 uncultured bacterium
CCGAAGGGCAGAAACCTCCCCGCCGTCCCGCGCTTCGGCGATCAAGCGGCCCGCCACGCACTGACCCCCAGGGGCAGGACGGTCAGCGGCCTCCGGGCGCCGGCAACGGCCGCCCGCCCGGGCAGCAGCCCCGCTCGAACAGGGCCCGCCCCGGCGCCAGGCCCGCCCCAGGCAGGAAGAAACGCTGAGAGCCGGCGCGATCAGCGCTCGACAAACACCCCGAAGTGTTCATCCGCCATGGTGCGGAGAAACTCCTTTTCTTTCTGCTTCAGATCGAAGCCGATGGTGTTGATCTTCACCGAGCGCAGACGGTTGAGCTTGCGCAGACGCTCAAGGATCACGTTCATGCCGGCGGTCTCCGGCGGCGTCGGTGCACCATCGGAGAGCAGGTAGATGGTGTCGACCTCTTCATTCTTGAATGCGGTCTCGAGGGCCCTCAACATATAGGTCTGGCCCTGGGGCCGGGCCTGGTCAACAAACGCCAGCGCCTTCTGGCGGGACTCGATGTTCAGAACCGCTAGCTTGTCGGGTTCCTTCTCCAGCTTCAACCGGATGAAATCGGTGATGATGCTCTCGAACTGGATGATGTCGAAGCGCTTACCGTCCTTCAGTCCATTGAGAACCTTCTTCAGGTTTTTCTGGGCAACGGCCAGCTTGGTCTGGAGCGGATCCTTCTGCGCCTTGCTGGCGGGATCGAGCGGATCGACCACCTCCGTTCTTCCCTTTTCGCCTGGCTTACCCGAATTGTCTTCGCGCTGCTCGGGGGGAACGTACTTCTCCTTCATGCTCTCTGAGGAATCAAAGATGAAGATGAAGCGGTCACTCAGGATCCGGAGACCGTGGTAGGACACCGTGTTGGCTTCTTCAGCCAGCTTCTCCTTCAGCGTGCTGAAGGCCTCGGCTGATCCCCGGGTCAGCGTCTTGATGGTTTTTCCCTTTTGCTCCCACCAGCCTTCCCACTGGAAGGTCGAGGGGCCCAGGTCTTTGCCGGTAAGCCGGGTGAGGGCATCGACAATGTCATCCTTTACCCGCCCGCTGGCCTTGTCAATATGGAGAATCAGCGGCATGATGACCTCGCGGCCGCCTCGATCAAGAAGGATCCTGACGGCATTGACCTGCACCTTCGGTTCCGGATCATCGAGGGCCTTGATGGAGTAATCGATGATCTTGCGGTGCTTCAGGCGCGCCAGCGTGCGCAGGCTCAGAAGGCGTACCTGCCAGGCACGGTTCCTCATCCCCTTCTCAAAGAGCTTCTTCTCCCTGCTCCCCCCCTGGTTGTAGAGCAGGCCCATGGCCGCAACCTGTACGCCAGGGTCCTTGTGGTGCACCAACTTGCCGGCGAGACTCACGATCTTCTTATCGGAAGTATTCTCGAGCGCATCGAGAATCGCCACCATCACCTTGGGAGACTTACTGGTCAGCAGTTCCCGCCCCAGGAAAGTGACCCGCTGCGAATTGGTGAAGCCCGCCACGGCGACAACAATCCTCGTCCAGACCGGCTCATGCCGGCGCAGGCCGGCAGCTTTCAGTCCTGATTTGAGCAGCCACTGCTCAGCCTTGGATTCAAGCCGGTTTTCGAGTGCCTGGGCAACAGCAGTAATATTGAAAGCGTTGTTCTCCAGCAGGGGCAGACCCTTGAGAATCACAACCTTGATAGCAGCATCCGAACCGATTTTCCCGAGAGTCTGGGTGATCGCCATGTGAATCCCGGCATTCTTCTCTGTGGAATAGAGCTTGGAGAGGTAGTCCACCGTTTCCCTGCAGGGAGCGTCGGCGAACTCATGGATGCCAGAGATCCTGACCTCGATCGAAACATTGCGGAGCACCTTCATCCTCTGCTGCAGGATCTTCAGAATTTCCTGTGGCGTTCGAGCCTTCTGTTTGTCCGGCTCGGCTTTTTTCTTCCCCTTGTCCTCCTGGGCGGCGAAGAGCTGGCCCGAGGAAAGACAACCGGCCACGAAAATGGCTGGCAGAAGAAGCAGGTGAATTCGAATTTTCATTGGCGAAGAACTCCTGGGAAAAACTGGGGTCAAGATTCAAGGCCTGCAGGCCGATAGATGGGGGGTCACATGTTAGTTTCACAAGGGTCTTCGACTTTTCCCCTCTCGGTCGAAGGCCTTTTTTTATGCCCTCACCAAAAGGGCCCTGGCAACAGCGCAAACCCTCACAGGACCTTTATTAGGATCTTATTGTAGAACTACCGCTTACTGCGGGCTATGAGTTTCCGCCTGAAGTGTGCAAGCCGAATTCCGGAACGGAAGCCCTCCGCTTCTGTTAAAATCAGTTAGAGAGTATTTTCGGAACCAGCACCTGTGGAGCCAGTAAAGTGGATTTCAAGTCCACCTGTATTTTTATCGCCTTTATCGCCATCGGCGGCGGGATTGTCATGGGCTGGAAACAGTTCCAGGATGAGAAATCCGGCAGGCAGGCACCGGCAGGGATTGCCGGGCGAAAACCCCCTGAAAAAGCGGGGAGAGGGCCTGTTGCCCCCCCCCGGGAACCCGAAAACCGGGAGCCTGAACAGGCTGAACCGGTTACCCCCCAACCCATCACTCCTGCCGTCAAGATCCCTGATCCGATCGACCTCTCCGTCAGCGCCGCCGAGGAGGCGGAGCTGGGAAAAATCTCCAGCTTGATCGAGGAACACAAGCTGCCCGATGCCAGCCGCGCCGCCCGGCAGCTGGTTGAAAACAAGCAGGGCCTGGTTCGCGAAAAGGCACGGCAGCTGGAGGCTCGCATCCGGATCCTTCAGAAGCTGGAGCCGCGCGAGGTTGGCAAAGCCCCCGCCTTGAAAAAGGTCCTTCATGCAAACAAGAGTGAGCATATCTGCACCGCCGTCGAGGAGAGCCTGGACAGCTACAGGCTCAATCTCATCAGTGGCGGAGTCACCTCGATCCGCAAGCAGGATGTCCTCAAGGTCCTGACGATCCCCTCCCGAGAGGGGAAAAAGCTGCTATTGAAACGCCTCTCCAAACGAGTGAGCGGCCTCACGGACCCCCTCGACTTCTACCTGCGAGGGGTCAGGAAATACTACCGCCTGGGACTGGTAGATGAAGGCTACGAGCTCCTGCGTGACCTGGTAGGAAGAAAGGATGCAGATCTTGCCCTCTCCGTGCTGGGCGAAGAGGAGGCCACCGACCTGCTGCCCTACTGGAACATCTCCCAGGGAAGCGGAATCGCGGCAATCGAAAGAAAAGCCGAGGCGAGAAACCAGGAAATTGCCTCCATCGAAAACTCCCCGCAGCAGGTTGCCGCCGGCAGCACCGACCCGGCCAACCCGGCTGCCACTGCCGCTGCGCCGCGCCCGAAACCTCGGCCCCAGCCTCCTCGCAGGCCCCAGGTGCAACCGCCCAGCCGACCCCGCCAACCTGCCAGCAAGTCAGACCTCAATGCGGTCAAGGAGCTCATCTCCAGGGCTGGCAACTATTACTCCATAGCCCGCCGGGATGAGAAAAAGCGTGGCAACTTCAAGAAGGCCTACGAGACCCTCCGCGATGCCCAGGATCTCCTGGGGAAGATGCCCTCGACCGACGACGAGGTTCGCAAGATGAGATCCCGTGTAGCGACCCAGATGCTCGACGTGAGCAAGTCACTCGGTTTCTTCGATTTCTGATTCGAGCAACCAGTCCCCTGACTCGATCTCCAGTCCCCGTTGCTCGGCTTCGGGACGGATGAAATAGCACTGCGCCTCTGCCTCGCCGCCAGCGGCGTAACGGACCCTCACCACCTGCCGGGTATAGAAGACAGGGTGCCCCTCGATGCGATCCAGGATCGCCAGGGCCTGCGGCCAGTCGGTAAAAGCGAGGACCTCCCCGTGGACGAGCGAATCACCGGGCACGATAAAGGGGTACTCTCCCCTCGATCCAGCCGGCGCAAAATGGTACATACAGGCCCGGATGGTTCCGCTTCTTCCAGACTGGACAAGGTGTTCAACCTGGGGACGATACCTGCCACCCGCACGCAGGGTGCCGTAAACAAAAACCCTCTCGGGGCTGTTCGCCGGAGTTTCTCGAGAACTTTTTTCTTCAGATCGCATTGAACGGGTTATCTTACTGCCAATGATAAACATTGCCGGGAAATCATGTATTCTTACAGGCGCCTCGCGCGGCATCGGCAAAACCCTTGCCGAACGACTCGCGGCCGAGGGCGTTCTGGTCACTGCGGTTGCCAGGGACGCCGGGCTCCTCGATGCCCTCTGCTCGGAAAACGAAGGAATCACAGCCCACGCCTGTGATGTCACCGACGAGACCGGTGTCAAGAGCCTCACCGCGGAGCATATCGAGCGCCACGGAGGAATCGACATCCTGATCAACAATGCCGGGATCGGCTCTTTCGGACCGATCGAAGAGGTCGCCTACCAGGACTTCCTCAAGACCATGGAGGTCAACGCAGGGGGAACCTACCTCTTCATGCAGGCTGCCCTGCCGACCATGAAGAAACAGGGAGATGGAGACATCATCAACATCTCCAGCGTGGTCGGCCTGAAGGGCTACCCCAACCAGGCCGCCTACGGCGCCAGCAAGCATGCCATGATGGGACTCACCCGCAGTATCGCCACCGAGGCCGACCCTCACGGAGTGCGAGTTCGGGCCGTCTGCCCTGGAGGGGTCAACACCGACCTGATCCGTACCGCCCGCCCCGACCTCGATCCTTCTACGCTGATCCAGACCGAGGATGTGGCCGAGGCCGTCATTTTCATGCTCAGGATGGCCGACACAGGTATCACCGACTTCCTGCCTATCCGCAGAAGAAGCAGTGATCCCCAGATTTAAGGCGCCAGCTCAGTAGCGGTAGAACTCGGGCTTGTAGGGTCCCTCAACCGGCAGGTCAAGGTATTCCGCCTGGTCCTTTGTAAGCTCTGTAAGCTTGACCCCGAGCTTGCCGAGGTGAAGTCTCGCAACCTCCTCATCGAGCTTCTTGGGCAACATGTGAACACCAAGCGGATAATCATCCGGGGTCTGCCAGATCGCTATCTGGGCCAGCACCTGGTTGGTAAAGGAGTTCGACATGACAAAGGATGGGTGCCCCGTTGCACAGCCGAGATTCACCAGTCGCCCGGAGGCCAGCAGGATCAGCCCGCGCCCGTCAGAAAAAACGTAGCGGTCAACCTGCGGCTTGATCTCCACGCGCTCAACATCCTCGCGCTTCTCCAGCCAGTCCACATCGATCTCAGTGTCAAAGTGCCCGATGTTGCAGATGATGGCATCGTTCTTCATCTTGAGCATGTGCTCACCGGTGACCACGTCACAGCAACCGGTGGCGGTGACGAAGATGTCACCCTCTTCGGCGGCCTCGTCCATGGTCACCACCTCGAAACCTTCCATCGAGGCCTGCAGGGCGCAGATCGGATCGATCTCGGTGACAATGACGCGGGCGCCGAAGCCCTGCATGGACTGCGCACAGCCCTTGCCGACGTCTCCGTAGCCGCAGACAACGACGACCTTGCCGGAAACCATGATATCTGTAGCACGCTTGATTCCATCGGCGAGAGACTCCCGGCAACCATAGAGATTGTCGAACTTGCTCTTGGTGACAGAGTCGTTGACATTGATGGCGGGAATCTTCAGCTCGCCACGCTCGAGCATCTGGTAGAGACGGTGAACCCCGGTGGTGGTCTCCTCGGTCAGTCCGCGGATGCCATCGAGGTACTGGGGATATTCCTTGTGAACGAGAATAGTGAGGTCGCCGCCATCGTCGAGAATCATGTTGAGCGGCTGGCCGTCAGGGAACACGAGGGTCTGCTCGATGCACCAGTTGTACTCCTCCTCGGTCTCTCCCTTCCAGGCGTAGACCGGAACACCAGCGGCAGCCATCGCAGCGGCGGCATGGTCCTGGGTGCTGTAGATATTGCAGCTCGACCAGGTAACCTCGGCACCCAGCTCGGTGAGGGTCTCGATGAGAACCGCCGTCTGGATCGTCATGTGCAGGCAGCCGGCGATGCGGGCGCCGGTGAGGGGCTTTTCACTGCCATATTTCTGGCGCAGAGACATAAGACCCGGCATCTCGCGCTCGGCAAGCTCGATCTCTTTTCTTCCCCATTCAGCCAGCTCGATATCCGCGACCTTGTAGGCCGGTTTCTCAGGTGTTGACAAATCTGCTGCTCCTTGCGCGGCGTCTTCCTTTTCGATACTCATAAACCCAGCCCCGTTCCCGGGGGCCTCCTTCATACCTGTTTTCGATGAACTGCTAATACAAATACTCCAGGGCGCCGCCGGTTACCGACCAGCTCCCTCTCGGTTTCAATCTCAAATCCTGCCAGCTCCAGCCAGCCGCTGAGCTCGTTGCGGTCAAAGCCAAGCCACAGGTCGCCAAGCTTCTCACGGTGCGATTCCCTTTCATGGGCCTCGTAGTCAGCCAGCAGGAAGAGCCCACCGGGAGCCAGGCCCCGGTGGACCTCCCTGAGGACCTCCAGGGGGTTGGCTACATGGTGAAGAACCATGTTGGCGACCATGGCATCCGCCTCTCCATCGCCAAGAGGAAGATGCTCCAGGCTCCCGAGGCGGAATTCCACCTCCATCGCGCCCGCCTCCTCGCTGCGTCGACGGGCAACCTCCAGCATCTCGCGGGCTCCATCAATACCCACCACCTGGCGGGCGTTCCTGCCAAGCAGCGGGAGAAGCCTGCCCGTGCCGGTTCCAAGATCGACCACAGTGGACAGCTCCCTGCTTGCGCTGCAGGCCGAGAGCAGCTCACCGATCAGCGAATGGTGGTCGGCGGGGCCTTCGATCTCATCGCGCTGGGAATCTTCCCTTTCAGCCACGGTGCTGAAGAATTGCTCGGCCTGCTTGCGGCGCTGGCGAAGGCAGGAGCGAATTCCCCGGTCATCTGCGGCGATGGACCGCAGCGGATCGGACGAAAGCTCATCTGCGAAGCTGGGAAGAAAACCGGTCTCCGATTCACTCTCCCAGAGCCCAGTCAGCCCGTAGTACACCCAGGTTCCCTGGCGTTGTGCGCGAACAAGCCCTGCATCGGAGAGGATCTTCAGATGCCTCGATACCCGGCTCTGTCCCATCGACAGGATCGCAACGAGCTCGTTCACATTGTAGGACCCTGTCATCAGGATCCGCACAATTCGCAGACGGGTCTCATCTGCCAGCGCTTTAACGGTCAACAAACAGCTTTGCATGTCGAAATACTATATCAGGATATCTTGATATAGTAATAAATTCCGGGGTCAACCTGGAAGGTTTCCGATCCGGACCGGGCATTCACCCGCCCCAAGGGGTGCCAGGGAATCGTCATCAAGCGCCAGGAGCCTCTCGATGAGCTCCAGGAAAAAATAATCGCCCCACATCACCGCACCTCCTACACCCCAGCCGCGCGGGCGATGATAGACACCCCCCAGCAGCAAGCCCTCCTCTCCAGCGCGCGCCGGTCCGAGGTATTCATCAGCGCAGAGAGCCGTACCTGTTTCGATGGCCGCCTGCAGGTAGCCCCCCGCCCCGTCAGCCTGGGGATCAAGCCCGGCAAGCAGCATCAGGCCACAACCAGCAATCGCAGCCGCTGAAGAATCGCGCGGCTCATCCGGGATTCCCGGGGCACCGTAATCCCAGTACGGCACCCTGTCCGAAGGCGTATTCAAGAGGTAGTAGCGCGCGCAGCGGTGGGCCG
>CAJWZY010000100.1 GCA_913050545.1 uncultured bacterium
GGCAACGACAACCACGGGGGTTCACACGCCCCCACAACCCATCTCGCGAAGGGAAGCTCCATCCTCCGCAAAAACAATCCCCCTCCTGCAAAACCCTGGAAAATACCCGGGGCCTGCCGGGAACACGATCAGCAGCCGGACCGCTGTCACGGCCCGCTGATTTCCAGGACCCTGACGAGCCCCCGGAATCCCCAGTCTGCCCATTGAAAAACCGAAACAACGCCCGGAGCTTCCGGCCCGGGCTCAAAAACACCCTGGGCTGCTGCCCCCATAACGCTGAATCCGCAAGCAGTTCACAATTCCCCAGAAAGGCGCCCTGCTTACGTGCAAGCGATACTAAGGGTGCTTTTCAAAGACGGCAACTTCAGTTTACAGAAGAATTATCCCGGCCACTGGATGGAGGCCGGTCAGGCATCTCCTGCAGCTGCTGAGCAGATAATTTCCCAGGCCCGCCTGACATGTTCCTCCCTGGTGGAGATGGACCCGGTTGCAAACCGTAGAACATATTTCTCCTTCCCACCGACAGGAATGACCGTGTGGGTAAGAAATATTTCCCCACCTGAATTGACAGCCTCCAGCAGCTCCCGGTTTTCATCGTCGGACCCCACGAAGCGGAAACAGACCAGGCCGAGCCTCCCCGGGGCGGCAAGCTCAAAACGATCATCCGGTCTGAGCAGCTCAGCAAAAAGCTCCGCCAGCCGCACCTGCTCACGAATAAAATTCTGCAACCCCTCGACCCCATACCACCTCATAACAAACCAGAGCTTGAGTGACCGGAATCGCCGCCCCAGCGGCACCTGCCAGTCCCGGTAATCAATCACCTCTCCGCGATCCCCCTGGGGGCTGCGCAGGTACTCAGGCGTCACCGAAAGCGCCCCGGTGAAACATTCCCTGTCGGACACCCAGAGGGTGGAGCAATCAAAAGTAGTGAGCAACCACTTGTGCGGATTGCAGTTGAACGAATCCGCCAGCTCAACCCCCTCGATCATGGAACGAAACTCGGGGCACACACAGGCATTGCCGGCATAGGCCGCATCGACATGAAGCCAGAGATCATACCTGCGGGCAAGCCGCCCCAGCTCTGCCACTGAATCGATGGCGCAGCTGGAGGTGGTCCCCACCGTCGCGCAAAGAAAGAAGGGCGATCGTCCCGCAGCGAGATCTGCCTCGATGGCTGACTCGAGCGCCTGTGGATCGATTGCCAGGTCCTCCTGCACCTCCACCTGGCGCAGGTTCTCTGTCCCTATGCCGCAAATCAAGGCGGCCTTGGGAACCGAGGAATGCGCCTGGGCTGAACAATAGGCCGTCAATTCACCTCCAGCGTAACCCTCTGCCTGCTTTCGACGCTCACGCGCAGCCACCATTACTGCGAGCACCGCCTCGCTGGCGGTGCCGTGAATAACCCCCCCTCCCCCGGCAGAATCCGACCTGAAGGAATCGGGCAATCCAAGCATCTCAGCCAGCCAGTCAAGAATCCTCACCTCCAGCTCTGTACAGGCCGGGCTCGTCACCCAGGACATACCCTGGACACCGAGGCCGGCACAGAGCAGCTCGGCGAGAACCGCGGGGAGAGAGCTGTTGGCCGGGTAATAGCCGAAAAAACCCGGCGACTGCCAGTGGGTAATGCCGGGCATCACAATCTCGTCAATATCCTCGAGGATCCCGGCAAGGGAATCTCCCTGCAGAGGGGGGCCCGCCGGCAACCGCGCCGCCACCTCGCCGGGCTCGACCCTTGAAAGGACCGGTCGGTCGGCGATCCCCTCGCGGTAATCGGCAATATAATCAAGCAGCTTGCCGCCGAGCTCACGAAACTGCCCGGGGCTCATGTGGTCATCGTCAGGCATGCTCTCTCCCGCTGAAATCGTACCGGGAATCCCCGGCGAGGCCCTGATTGAACAGGCGCCTGCGCCTGCAGGCAAGCACGAAGAAGCCGACAGTGGACGGTAAAAGTGTTCTTGCAAAGCATCCAGCCCGGCAGCAGCATCCTCTACAGCCAGGGTGGATACCGGGCAAGCTCATTCAACCACGAGGTGACAAGATGTGCGTATCAGGGTGTATGGACATAGTGGCCGGAAATCTCGGCCGGCGTAATTTCATGGCGGCGGGGCTCAGCGGAGCAGCCATCTCCCTGAGCTCCTGCAGTTCGCTGGGAACCAGTGAACGCGTCGGGAACAAAGAACCTGAACCGGCCAGCTTCTCTTCCTTCCGTGAGATCTTTGACCTCACCCACACCTACTCATCCCGCTTCACCCACTGGTCCGGTGGAACGGCAAAGGTCGAGCTGGAGAAGCTCTCATCTACAGCAGCTGGAGATGGCTGGAACGTAACCCGCTGGACCCTCGATGAGCATGCAGGTACCCATATCGACTCACCCTTTCACCGCAACCCGGCTGGGCTGAAGGCCGCCGAGATCCCCGTACGGGATCTAGTGCAACCCCTGGCTGTCATCGACATCCGCCAGAAGGCGGAGAAGAACCCCGATGCGGAGCTGACCCTCGAAGACCTGCAGGCCTGGGAAGCAGCCCACGGCTCCCTGCCGGAGCGCTGCTGCGTGGCAATGCTCAGCGGCTGGGATTCACGGGTAGAAAAACCAGGGTTCATCAACTTCGATGACAAGGGCGTGCGACACTTCCCCGGCTTCCATATCGAAGCCGCCAGCTTCCTGCTGGAGGAACGCAAGGTGCTCTCCATGGGGGTCGATACGGCGAGCTTTGACCATGGCCCGACCACCGACTTCCCCGTGCACACCGCCTGGCTTGGCGCAGGCCGCTGGGGCATCGAGAACCTCGCCAACCTCGCCAGCTTGCCGCCGAAGGGAGCCACCCTCGTTTGCGGAGCACCCAAGATCGAGGGCGCCACCGGTGGGCACTCGCGGGTTCTCGCCCTGGTTTAGAGCCTCCCCCCGGCGGGGAGCTCCACTGAACAGGCACAGCAGGAGAACCCAACCCATCCTGTCGAAAATTCTCGATTCCATTGGCTCAGCTCAATCCTTGTAACCGTCCTGCAGGCTGCAGGCCCATTGATCCGGTCTGAAAGGAAAGGCCCCCTCTTCAAGCTCCCCCAAGCCCGATTCTACAATTCACTGCAGGGATGTGCGAATTCAACCCCTTTCAGTACTGCGACCTCGCAATGGACAGCCGGCAGAAAACCGACACTGATTTCCCTTCCTGCACCCCGGGAACTCTTCGTAAAACGTTATACTCCCATCCCTAACTGCTGAAATAATAAAGGTTAATAAAAGCGGGGCGAGCTTCTTATTCTGACCTGTAGCCCCCACGGCCCTATACCGTACAATTGATTAATCCTTCTGATTTCCGTTGTTTTGAGGGGTTGTGGGTCTCTTGAAAGCTATGTTTATACAGTCCTCATCCGCCAGGCTGTGCAGGGTTCTGCTCCGCGCTGCCGCGGTACTATCCATCACGTTCTTTTTCTGCCCTTCTGCGCAGACACAGGTGGATTACGCAACCCAGGTCCAGCCGATCTTTACCCGCTCCTGTGAGGGAGGGTTCTGCCACATCGATATGGACACCAGCGGAATCGATCTCAGCACCTACGCTGCTTCCATAGCGAGCGAGGGATTCCAGTATGCTGGAAGATCAATCCTGCCCGGCGACGCAGAGAACAGTCCCCTGTGGCTCAAGATTGCCTTTGCGGATCCTGAATTCGGGGCAAGGATGCCGCGACTTGCCGACCCGCTCAGCCAGCAGGAGCTCGATCTGGTCGCAGCCTGGATCAATGAGGGCGCACTCGAATCCGTACCTGCAAGTGTCCGAGGTGACCTGGACCGAAACGGCAACCTGTCCCTCACAGATGCCGTCATCATCCTCAGCTTCCTGTTCCTTGGCGGAGATGGCCCCTTCTGCGCCCCGGTGGCAGACATCAACTCAAGCGGTGAGCTGAATATCACCGACGCCATCTACCTTCTTGACTACCTCTTCCTTGGCGGCCCGGCACCGCAACCATTGAGCCCCGGCGATGCCGTCGAGTGCAGCGCGGTCAACCGTGCACCGGAGGCCGAGCCCATCGGAACCATCACCGCCCGGGAAGGTTCACCGGTCAGCTTCCAGGTCAACGCCACCGACCCCGACAACCAGGAGCTCACCTTCACCCTCGAATCCAACCCACCGGGACTTGAGCTCGACGCCACCACTGGAGTCGTCAGCTGGACTCCCCAGTTCGGCCAGGAAGGAGACCACCGGATCGAGATCCGGATCAGCGACACAGGCACTCCACCGATGGCGGTTTCATCAAACGGCCTGATCCGGGTCCTGAGAGGAAACCACCCCCCCAACGTAGAGCCGATTGGAACCGTCTACGCCAGGGAGGGAGTCCTGATTTCCTTCCCTGTCGAGGCCGTTGATGCTGAAGGTGACACGATCTCGTTTGAGCTCATGGGCGGCCCCGAGGGCGCATCTGTTGACAGCGAAACCGGTCTTTTTCAGTGGCTCCCCTCCCCGGGCCAGGCCGGCGAACACAGCCTCTCCATCCGGGTCAGCGACGATGGGCAGCCCCCGGGACATATCGACGCACAGGGCCTCCTGGTCTGCCTCGAGGCGGACTCTCCCATCAACCAGGCTCCCAGCATCCCAGCGCAGACCGTCTACAGGACCTACTCAGGCCTGCCGATCCGCTTCAATATCGGCGCCTCAGACCCTGACGGGCACGACCTCGACTACTCAGCCGCGCTCCTGCCGGAAGGAGCCTCGCTCGATGCCTCCAGCGGCCTCTTTGAATGGATGCCCGCTCCCGGCCAGGCCGGCCCGGCCTACATACCTTTCACCGTAACCGACAACGGTCTTCCTCCGCTGGTTTCAGAAGAAATCCTGGTCTTCCAGATCTGCCCGCCCTCGCCCTGCGCGCAGGACGATTGCGACCCTGAAACGGGCTGCTCGATGAACCCGATCCCGATCCAGGAAGACTGCTGCGCGGGCCCACCCGCCAACCGGGTCGCCGAACCCGTGGCTGACTGCCCCGGGGGAAGAGTTCTCTACCTCGGCCGCAACCAGCGGGGCTTCGGAAGGATCAACCATTGCGACTTCCTGCCGATTGCCCTCTTCGGGCAGGGCGGTGCCAACCTCCGGCTCAATGTAGAAGCCAAATGCATCAACATCGAAGACCGGGTCCGCGTACGCTTCCGCCTCAAGACAGCCGCGGGAACCCTCTTCGACCGGACGCGGGTTTTTGACATGGTCGAGCGCAGCGATGGATTCGCCCACAAGCTGGGACTGGTATTCGATGTCTCCAACGTCGGGAACTTCTTCGCTTTAGAGGGCGTCTCAGCGGAGCTCTGGACACAATTGACGGATGAAGACGGGGTCGTGCTTGAGCGCACCCTGAGACTGACCCTGACCCTGGGAAATCCAGCTGACCTTCCGGACCCGGATACCGAGGACATTCCAGCCGGCGAGATCGGCTGTGTGGGCTGCCATCGTCCTCTCGACCAGACCGGGGTCCGCCACGGCATCGAGGATGCGCACCCCTGGGCCGACCTGACCTGCACCGACTGCCACGGCGGAGATGCAGCGGCGATCACCCGCCAGGATGCGCATGTACCTCCGGAAGTCGGCCCGGTCTTTCTCAGGAACCTGGCAACCGATGCCCTTGATCTTGTCGACGAGGACTACCTTCGATTCATCAACCCGGGTGACCTGCGCGTGGCCCATCGCGGTTGCGGAGGAAGCAGCCCTGCCAGTAACGGCAGCAACTGCCACCAGGGAACTGTCGACAAGCTCAAGCTCTCCGTCATGGCCACCTATGCAGGACATTACACCCTGCCCCGTTTCCTGGCCGGGACCCAGGACAGGAACCATACCCATGCGGCGGTGGATGTAACCAACCCGGACTTCAACCCTCTCACAGCGCCAGCCGGGGCAGTAGGAGAGCTGACGGCCCTTCGAGAACCTGACCCGGGCCTCGCCAGAGATACCGTTGGCGCCTGCATCGATGTCTACCTGCCGAAATCGTGTCCCTCCTGTCACCTCAACGACTTCGGCCCCAACAATGCCGATGGCAACTACCGCTCCTCGGGATGCACCGCCTGCCATATGCTTTACTCTGACGATGGAATCTCCGTTTCTGAGGACCCCGTCATCACCAAGGACTTCCCTCCCCATCCAAAACGCCATGTGCTGACCTCGAAGATCCCCACCGAACAATGCGCCCACTGCCATTTCCAGGGCGGGCGGATCGGCCTGGCCTATAGGGGTATCCGTGAGGGTGGCTTTTCCGAGGACAAGACCCCCGCCAACGGGGTCACGCTCGGACGGGAGCTGCATGCCCACGGCGTCGACTATTACTTCTCCGATGAGGACGACACGAACGACTATGACGAAACACCCCCGGATCTCCATGCGGAGGCCGGCATGGGCTGCATCGACTGCCATGTGGGAGCCGATGTTCACGGAGATGGGAACCTCTACGGCTCCGAGCGCTACCAGGTGGGGATCAAGTGCGAAGACTGCCACGGAACTGTGCGCGCCGAGATCAGCGAGAACGAGGCGGGTCACTTCCATAACTCCGGGAACTCCCGGCTCAAGAGGCTCCGAAGAGATGGAGAAGGACGCATCAAGCTTCGCCTGGCAATGGACGACCAGGAGCTCTACGTTCCCCAGGTCTACACGATCCTGCAGAGTGGCATCAACACGGCCATGAACGAGGCCATGGGTGTCAACGAGAAGGGCTTCTCCCACACCGACAGCCTCGAGTGCTATACCTGCCATACCTCCTGGCGCCAGACCTGCTTCGGCTGCCACGTGACGGTGGACGATTCCCGCACGGCGCGCAACCTGACAACAGGGCAGGATTCCCAGGGCGCCATATCCGTTTCCCGGGATGACTACTCGCTGGAGTTCTTCGCCCTCGGGATGAACCAGGACGGAAAGATCTCCCCGCTTTGCAACTCGATGAGCGTCTACACCACCTACGTCGATGCCAACGGCCAGGAACGCTTCCGCGACAGGGTACGAACGAGCCATGATGGGCGAACCGGTTTCGGCTGGAACCCCTTCCATCACCACACCGTCAGCCGGGTGCCGCAGAATTGCGATACCTGCCACCCGGTGAAGCCCGGCGCAGCAGAAGAGAACCAGCTGCGCCTCAGCGAAACCTACGGTTTCGGCAACGGCCAGTTCCTCTCAGAAGATGGTATCGGCGTCGTACGGGATCTCTCCGCCTTCCTCAACTCTAACCCAACCTCCTGGGCCTCCAAATTTATAGTATGGTAATGCAACCCAAACTCTTCCTTTAATATCCATTGTAATACCGTCTGTTGGTGCTCCTAAATCAGCAAAAATTCTTCGATTGGACAGACTACCATCGTCCTCTATATCAAACATTGATAGTCTGTATGCAAATGTTTCTGCAGCAATAAGAGTTTTACCGTCAGGACTAATTACCATTCCGTTTGTAAATGTCATTCTGTCTGCCACTCTTCTAATTGATCCGTCAACATCAACAAGCATTATTGAACCAAAAGTAGGCATGTTTGTCGGTCCGATATGCTCGTTTTCATCAAAACTAGTCAAGGATACC